>NZ_BOJU01000003.1:0-280510 GCF_016860625.1 Fructobacillus tropaeoli | reverse complement strand
TGTGAACCAAAGTCAACAACTAATTTGGAAAGTTATTTGAGCTGCTTTGTTAGGGCAACTTGATTAGTTTATCAGGAATGTTGAACGATGTCAACAACTTTCTGAAAAAACTTTTATCAACTGCCGGCTACCAGAGATAACCAACGCCTCGCTAGAAGCACGTTTGCTTCATAACGAACAATAACTAGTATATCTCCCTTGATTCAATTCGTCAACACTTTTTTTGATAATTTTTTGAAAGTTTTGATTACACTAAAAGGCGTTATTGTACATTTTTCGATGATGACTACTTTTTGTTAATTTATTGTAAAAAGATACTGTACTTTACACTCCTTTAAATTTAACATTTATCTAAATATGATTAAAAATGCGACTTTTTACAAATATTTGTGGTAAAAAATTATGGTTTTCGTATAATTAATATAGAATTTATTCTTTAACTAATAGTACTCATCAATTTCATCCATTGATTTAGAAAGGTTTCTAAACGGGAAAGGAGGCGAATATGGCTTGCTATATTCTAACAACAAAGAAGCGTGACCAGCGCTTGTTCCGTAAAATTTTAACCGATCCACATATTTTTGAAACTCCACGAGAACTTTTACTCGCGATTCGTTCAAATAAAAGAGGTCCAATTTTAATTATTGATTTGGAGATCCGTGGCCACGAAAAAATTGGCTTTCAAACTGCCGAATTAGTTAAGAAGAACAATCCCAACGCCCAAATCATTCTCTTAGCGGAAGATAGTCGATTGGCTAACTACTGTTTCGAGTACCAAGTAGGGGTTTTAGACTTCATTATTAAGAATGACCGTGATTTAACTTTTCAAAAGCGTCTTTTACGCGCCATTGAAAAAGCCCAGTACAATCTTCACAAAATTTTTTATACAAAACCAATTTTTGTGCGTTTTCCAAACGGAACACGGTCAATTTTAGTTGACCTAACACATATCATTTATATCTCATGTGAAAAGGGGACTCATCACCTTATTTTGCATGAACACGACCGTATCACAAAAATCAGGGCCACACTTAAAACCGTTGTCCCACTCCATAAAGATATTTGTCAGATTCACTCAAGCTTTGCGATTAATTTAAACTATTTAAAGGACTACCAACCCAAGAAAAAAATTATTACGCTCTCAACCGGCAATGCCTTACCGGTTTCTCGTCGCTATGCAAGCGAAGTCCGAATGCACACGACTCGGTTTACTCAACCACCAAGCAAAGATGAAAATCCAAACTTCAAGCGCAATGATTAAAAGAAAAAACATCACGACCATAGATAGTGTGGTTGTGATGTTTTTTTGAAAACTGATTTAAACGATTTGATAAACAAAGGGGAGGGATAAGTCATTCAAAATTACTTATTAATCGTAATATCACTTGCCTTAACATCATCCCCAAAGAACGGTGCCAAGTTCTGTTGATAATCGTCCGTAAAGAAGCCGTTGTTGTTCAACTTCTTGATTTCATCGTTAGTCCAATTCAAGACACTCTTGTTACCCTTTTGAACACCAGGGGCAATATAGGCTTGGTCACCTAATTGCTTAATGCCGACCTGATAGTCTGGGTGATCCTTAACCCAGGCGAAGAGGTATGAATTATCATCGGTAATGGCATCTGCTCGTCCGTCACTCAAGGCAGCAAACTGTTGTGTCTTGGAGTCAAACTTCAATAACTTGGCATTTTTGTACGTTTGCGTAAAGTATGTTTCAGCCGTTGTTCCCTTGTTGACAATCAAATTCTTACCGTTTAACTGATTAACGTTGGTAATTAAGCTTGTTTTCTTTGAAGCAACACCAATTGACACCTTCATGTATGGCTTGGCAAAATCAATTACTTGCTTTCTTTCTGGCGTGACCGTGAAATTAGCGAGGGCAATGTCGGCCTTGCCAGAATTAAGTGCATCAACTCGAGCATTGGCGTTAACCTGCACGTACTTAACCTTAACGCCGAGGTCCTGACCGATTTTCTTAGCCAAAGCAATATCGTATCCCTGACGATTACCGTTTTGATCAACCCAACCGTAAGGTTTCAAATCACCAAAGACAGCAATTTTAATTTCACCAGATTTCTTAATTTGCTGAATCGTGCGACCATTTTGACTTGAGCCGTCCTTTGAGGTGAAAGCATGGACGCTAAAAATGCCAATAATAATGACCAGTACGGCCACTACTGACCAAATAATTTTCTTTTTCATTGTTTTTCTCCTAATTAATCAATACCTAGTTTTATGTTTCTAGAAAGACATACTGTCCAAAAAGTCACGAGCTCTTTTTGTTTGTGGTTCCTGAAAGAATTTTTTCCCATTTTGTTCTTCCACAATTTCACCGCTATCCAAAAAGATGACCTTATCAGCAACTTGTTTAGCAAAGTTCATTTCATGGGTGACCACAACCATCGTCAAATCCTGTTCAGCTAATTGTTTGAGTATTTCCAAAACCCCACGAACCATCTCCGGATCAAGTGAAGCCGTTACTTCATCAAAGAGCATTAATTTCGGATTTAAAATCAGCGCACGCACAATGGCCACTCGTTGCTTTTGACCACCGGATAGTTGCTGTGGATAATAATTTTCAAATTTTTGTAAGCCGACCTCGGCCAGTAACTGTCTTACCTGGTCGAGAACTTCTGTTTCATCTCTTTTTTGAACTTTTAAAGGTCCTAAAGTAATGTTTTGCATCACCGTTCGATTCGGAAAGAGATCATAACTTTGAAAGACCATGCCAATTTCATGTTTGATGACCGCAAAGGCTTTTTTATCATGTGGGTCAATCTTTTGACCGAAAATTTCTAAATCGCCGCTATCAAATGATTCGAGCCCATTAAAGGTCCGAATTAACGTTGATTTTCCTGAACCAGATGGGCCCAAAACCACGGTCACCTTATTCTTAGGAATGGTGAGATTAATATCTTTTAAAACGACTTTGTCGCCAAACTTTTTATTTAAGTGCCTTACTTGAATTATTTCATCTGTCATTAGCAACAACTTTCCTTTCAATTTTCTTGCTTAACCAGGTGAGGGTGCCATTGATTAAAAAATAAAAAAGGGCAATTAGACCGTAAACGACAAGTGGTACCGCACGATTCGACGAATTGGCTTCAATAATTTGCTGGCCAACCGTAATGACTTCCGTCACAGATATCAATAACAAGATAGAAGTTGTCTTAATAATCCGCGTACTCAAGTTAATATATGCTGGCAAGATATTGACCAAACTTTGAGGTAGCAGGACATAGCGATAACTCTGCCAAGCCGTCAGCCCAATTGCATAAGCACTTTCTTTTTGTCCCTTCGCAACCGACTGAACCGCGGCACGGACAATATCTGAAAATTCAGCGCCAAACCATAGTGAGAAAACCAAAACGCTCACTGCTGTTGCGGGTAAATTGAAATTCAAATCCCGTGGGAAGGTGTAATAAAACAAAAAGAGCAGGGGAATCGTTGGCACAATTCGAAAAATTTCCAAATAAGTACGGAAAAAACCTCGTTCAGCCCCCGTAACGTTCGACCACAACAAACCCAAAAAGCCACCAAGAATTGTGCCAAAGAAAATGGACAAAACCGAAATTTCAATCGTCACACCCAATCCCTCAATCAATCGACTAAGGTTCGTTCCAGCCAGAATAAGATTAATTGCTGAAGTTAACACGGCGCAGCCTCCTTTCAACCCAAGAAAGTCCCAGCGAAAGGGGAATTAAAATAATTGCGTAACTAACGACCATCATCAATAAATATTCATTGCTACGATAATTCTGACCAATCAGGTCTAATGCCGTATTGGTAATCTCGGGAATGGCAATCACCGTAAAGATGGACGTTTCCTTAATTAAAAAAATAATATTGGCACCAATCGCTGGCAGCGAATACAAAATTCCTTGCGGAAAAATAACGTATCGTGCCAGTTGCCAGGTACTTAACCCAATCACTTGCCCTGATTCCACCTGAATCTTAGGCACTGCCTCCAGGCCACCTAAGA
This sequence comes from Fructobacillus tropaeoli, assembly GCF_016860625.1. Classification (NCBI taxonomy): domain Bacteria; kingdom Bacillati; phylum Bacillota; class Bacilli; order Lactobacillales; family Lactobacillaceae; genus Fructobacillus; species Fructobacillus tropaeoli. The sequence goes on along the minus strand of NZ_BOJU01000003.1, from coordinate 276,528 downwards.
AAGCATCGGCCATATAAGACCCACCTAGAAAAATCAGGCCAATGATGGCTGTCTGTTCGGCGGGTATTTTTAACCCAATGCCCGGCAGACCGTAGTAAATAAAAAATAGCTGGATTAGTAACGGCGTATTTCGTGAGACGGCTATATAAACCCGCAATACATGGTGGCCAATAACTTGATAGTAAAGCCAAAACGCAACAACAATTCCTAGCAAAAGGGCACCAATAATCCCAATGGTGGCCAATTTTAACGTTAGAAAGAAGCCGTTAATAAAAGCCGGAATTGCCTGTTGGATGTATATCCAAGACATAAAATTCTCCCTATTTCCACAACGAGAATCAACGGTATCCTCAAAAAAAGGCCACAAAAAAAAAGCAACTCCAAAAATTGAAGTTGCCTTTTAGTCGCGTCGATATTCATTTCATGAAAGTCATCTAATACTACTGGTAGCTATTATCAAACAATGCAACGAAAATCTATGCGTGACTTATTTTGAGGACCATCTTCTCAACTTTTGTGTTTATCACGTTCTCGATATGTTCGTTGCATACACATTCGCATGAGTGGTCCTCCTCTTTTCTCTTAATCTAAAATGATTATATATTGATGAGTTTAAAATGTCAACTTTCTCATTTTATTTTTTATCCAAAATAAAAATCATCACTTTTAGCAAAAGAAAAGAAGTCAAAACCCTTGATGAGCTTGACTTCTGGTAAAAAACACCACGGTCTTTCAATCAAGGACGATTCGTCCTTCAATACCGTGGCGTTTCATTTTAATTATTGATCAGAATCTGTATCGTTTTGGTCAGCCTCTGCTCGAGCAACTAAGTCACTAACTTGGTCGCTAACAGGGGACTGGCTATTATCTGCTTCTTCCTGGCTTTCAGCCAAAGCAGCTTCTGGACTCTCATCGTCCATCTCAACCGGTTCCAACTTCGTTAAGGTGGCTACCTTACTATCATCTTCCAAACGAATCAAACGAACGCCTTGCGTTGCTCGGCTGGTTTGACTAACGGTATCAACACTAAAGCGAATCATGACCCCTTGGTCGGTCGTGACCATAATGTCCTCATCGCCATCAACCGTGACCATGCCGGCCAGAGGTCCGTTCTTTTCGGTAATGGTTGCCGTCTTAATTCCTTTACCACCACGGCCCTTCACAGGGTATTCTACGGCAGCTGTTTGCTTTCCATAGCCTTTTTGACTAATCACAAAGACCTTAGAGTCCGGCGTTAGGATATCGGCACCAATTACTTCATCCCCGTCACGCAAGTTGATTCCTCGAACACCCGCGGCGCCACGACCCATGAGACGGACCGCTTCTTCCGCAAAGGTCACAGAGTAACCATTCATCGTGGCAATCACAATATTTTGCAAACCATCTGTCTGCAAAACCTTCAAAATTTCATCATCGTCGCGAAGGGTCAAGGCCTTCAAACCGGACGTCCGGATATGGGCAAAGTCTTGCACCTGTGTTCGCTTAACAACACCCTTACGAGTAACGAAGAAGAGGTTATCCTGGCTTTCAGCCGGATTACCATTCACAGAAAGAAGGGTTTGAATCTTTTCATCTTCTTCAAAGTTCAACAGATTAATCACAGGGATTCCCTTGGCCTGACGACCGTATTCAGGAATCTCGTAACCCTTCATCCGATAAACTTTTCCCTTATTGGTAAAGAAGAAGAGGGAATCGTGAGTTGAAAGGTTTACCAACTGGTCCACAAAGTCTTCATCATTCAGATTCATCCCCTGGACACCACGACCACCACGGTTTTGAGCCTTAAATTCGCTCGCTGGCACCCGCTTGATGTAGCCGTTGTTAGTCAAAGTGACAATGACGTCTTCTTCTTCAATCAAATCTTCATCTTCGATGCTGGTCACATCACCGACTTGTAATTCTGTTCGACGTGGGTCACCAAAGCGACTTTGAATCTCAAGTAATTCGTCGTAAATTAACTGATCGATTCGTTCCTGATGGGCCAAAATGTCTTTCAAATCAGCAATCAACGCCACCAACTTTTGGTATTCGTCTTCTAACTTATCGCGTTCCAAGCCGGTCAAACGAACCAAACGCATATCCAAAATAGCCTGTGACTGCTTATCAGAAAGGTCGTATCCCTCAATCAAGCGTGTCTTGGCTTCATCAGACGTTTTGGATGAACGAATAATATTGATGATTGCATCAATGTGGTCGAGGGCAATGCGCAATCCCTCTAAGATATGGGCTCTTGCTTCGGCCTTCTTTAATTCAAAGCTTGTCCGACGGCGAATAACAGAACGCTGGTGATCCAGATAAGCAATCAAGATTTCCTTTAAGCTCAGTGTCTTAGGGGCACCATGATCAATGGCCAACATGTTGAAAGAGAACCCAGTCTGCAAAAGGGTTTGCTTGTACAGGTTATTTAAAATAACTGACGCGGAAGAATCGCGTCGGACATCGATTGAAATTCGCAACCCTTCGCGGTCGGTTTCATCACGAATACCGGTAATGCCTTCGATCTTCTTATCGCGAGCTAACTCCGAAATTCGTTCAATCAAGCGCGCCTTGTTCACGGCATAGGGGAGTTCAGTTACAATAATCTGCTCCCGACCTGATTTTGTCGTTTCAATATCGACCTTGGCCCGAATCGTAATCGTCCCACGACCAGTCTCGTAGGCCTTTCGGATCCCAGCCTTCCCCATCACGATCCCACCAGTTGGGAAATCAGGACCAGGCAATGCTTCCATCAAATCAGCGGTTGTTGCTTCCGGATTGTTCATCAAGATATGCAAGGCCGAAATAACTTCACCCAAGTTGTGCGTTGGGATGTTGGTTGTCATTCCAACGGCGATTCCAGTTGCTCCGTTAACCAAGAGGTTTGGGATTCGAGCAGGCAAAACCTCTGGCTCGCGTTCTTCACCATCGTAGTTCGGCACAAAATCGACCGTATCCTTGTTCAGGTCACGGACCATTTCCATCGCCACTTTCGACAAACGAGCTTCCGTATATCGCATGGCAGCAGCGCTATCACCATCGACGGAACCAAAGTTTCCGTGACCGTCAACAAGCATGTAACGGTATGAAAAATCCTGCGCCATCCGGACCATTGACTCGTAGATTGCCGAATCACCGTGAGGGTGGTACTTACCCATAACATCCCCAACAACACGGGCTGATTTCTTATGGGGCTTATCCGGTGTGTTTCCCTGTTCAATCATCGAATACAAAATTCGGCGATGGACAGGCTTCATTCCATCGCGAACGTCAGGCAGTGCCCGGGCCACGATTACTGACATGGCATAGGACAAGAATGACGTCTTCATTTGCTCGGACAAATGTGTATTTTGAATCCGAGTATCCATTTCTTCTGGCATTTCATTTACTCCTCGTCAAACACGACCGACAATTAAATATCGAGGTCTTGCACAAAGACCGCGTTATCCTCGATAAACTTACGCCGTGGTGGCACATCGCCACCCATTAACATATCAATCACAGCATCTGCTTCTTCGGCATCGGCCGGGTCAACCCGTAACAACCGTCGGTTAGCGGGATCCATCGTTGTATCCGCTAATTGGTCATAATCCATCTCTCCAAGCCCCTTATATCGTTGCACCTTTGGCTTGGCATTACTTGGCAATTGAGCCAAATAGTCATCTAGTTCTTTATCAGAATCCAAATAAGTCATGTTTTTGGAATTTCCCAAAGAAACACCGTACAAAGGTGGCTGAGCAATATAAATATAGCCAGCATCGATCATTGGTCGCATGTAGCGGTAGAACAACGTTAACAGCAGTGTTCGAATATGGGCGCCATCGACATCGGCATCCGTCATGATAATAATCTTGTGATAATTGGCCTTTTCGACATTAAAGTCATCCCCAAAACCAGAACCTAACGCTGTAAAGAGGGAACGGATTTCTTCATTAGCCAAAACCCGGTCAATCGTTGCCTTTCCAACGTTCAAGATTTTTCCACGAATTGGCAAAATAGCCTGCGTCAAGCGGTTACGCCCCTGCTTAGCAGAACCACCGGCGGAATCACCCTCGACAATAAAGAGTTCTGAAATTTCAGGATCCTTTGAAGTATTATCAGCTAATTTACCAGGCAAGTTCGAAATTTCCAAACCTGACTGCTTCCGGGTCATTTCGCGGGCCCGTTTGGCTGATAAACGAGCTCGTTGTGCTAGCGAACCTTTTTCAACGATTTGCTTAGCGACCGCTGGGTTTTCCATCATAAAGCGTGAAAAAGTCTCAGAGAACATCCGATCAGTTGCCTGACGGGCATCCGAATTTCCCAACTTTGTCTTTGTTTGACCCTCAAACTGAGGGTCTGGGTGCTTAATGGAAACAATGGCCGTCATCCCTTCCCGGACATCTTCTCCGGTTAATGATTCGGCCCCTTCTTTAATAATCTTTTGCTTCCGAGCATAGTCGTTAATCACTCGGGTCAAAGCTGTCTTAAAGCCGGTTTCGTGCGTACCACCTTCATAGGTGTTGATGTTATTGGTAAATGTTTTCAGATTTTCTTTGACACCAGTTGTATATTGCAAGGCAACTTCAACGACGATGCCGTTTTCCTCACCTTCAACATAGACCGGTTGATCAAACAAAGCTTGCTTGTCTTCATCAAGGAAAGAAACGTATTCCTTAATACCACCTTCAAAATGGAAAGATTCCTTCAGTGGTTCATCCGAGCGCTTATCCTCGATTGAAATCCGCAACCCTTTATTCAAGAAGGCTAATTCTCGGACACGGGTTAACAGAGTTTGATAGTTATAAACAGTGGTTTCTTGGAAAATATCAGCATCGGGCTTGAAGTGAACGATTGTTCCTCGTTCGATTGGCAATGGCCCATCTTTTTTCGTCATCGGTGTCTTAACATGACCCGTTTGGAAATCCATATAGTAGAGTTGACCGTCACGAACAACTTGGACATCCAATGACGTTGAAAGGGCATTTACAACAGAGGCTCCAACACCGTGAAGACCACCAGAAACCTTATAACCACCGCCGCCAAACTTTCCACCGGCATGCAAAATCGTAAAGACGGTTTCCAAGGCTGGCTTGCCCGTCTTTGACTGGATATCAACTGGAATTCCACGGCCATCATCCGTGACGGTGATGGAGTTGTCCTTCTCAATTGTCACGGTGATATGGCTAGCAAAACCGGCTAGGGCTTCATCGATTCCATTATCGACAATTTCCCAAACGAGGTGGTGCAAACCTTGGGCCGTCGTTGTCCCAATATACATCCCCGGACGCTTTCGAACGGCCTCTAAGCCTTCCAAAACTTGGATTTGGTCCGCATTATAGGCATCCGCATCCGTATGCATTTGACTTGCTTCTTCCGGATTTACTGCGGCAACTTCTTGATTTTCTGGATACTCTTGCTCTGCCATCATTCTCCTTTACGCCATCATGGCTACTCTTCCACTTGAACATGACCGGCTTTGACGATAAAAATTTTAGGTTCCTTAATCAACTGACGGGCAACTTCCGTTAGGGAAGGCGCCGTGATAAAGGTTTGGACCTTGTCTTGAATGGCCATTAAAAGGTGTGTTTGCCGGTTGGCATCCAACTCACTTAAAACATCATCCAAGAGCAAGACAGGGTATTCACCCGTTTCTTGATGCATCAACTCGATTTCACCAAGTTTTAGGGCCAGGGCCGCCGTTCTTTGTTGTCCTTGTGACCCAAAAACCGCCACATTGGCTTGATTCACATCAATAATAAAATCATCTCGATGCGTTCCTGCCAAAGTAGTGCCTTGCCGCTTTTCTCGGTCGGCATTCTTCTCAAAGACCAATGAAAGGGCCTCTTGCACTTGGTCTTTTTGCATACCTTCTTCAACTGGAATCGCCGTTTGGTAATGCAAGGTTAAAACCTCTTTTTGGCTTGCTACTTCCTGGTGAATCTGATTTGCCTGGGCTTCTAATTTGATTAAAAATTTCTGTCGCGCCAAAATAATTTGACTAGCGACGTCAATTAGCTGCTCAGTTAAGACATCTAAAAAGATTTGGTCGCGCTGGCCACCCTGTGCCCAAGCCTTCAGATAGGCATTGCGATCTTTGAGAATTTTTTTGTATTGGCTACTTTGCTGTAAATAGAGTTTGTTCATTTGTCCAAACTCGATGTCGATAAAGCGGCGCCTAACCGTCGGTGCCCCCTTAACCAAGTCCAGGTCTTCCGGAGCAAATAAAATGACGTTTAGCTGACCAATGTAAGTTGACAGCCGGGATTGATCAAGATGATTAACCCGAGCCTGCTTGCCTTTAGCCGACCAAGAAAGGGAAAGGGGAGTTTGACCGAAACGATTTTTGATTCGCCCTGCAATTTTGGCCTCTTTTTGTCCCCACTGAATTAAATCCTTATCGGTTTTTGTCCGGTGAGAGCGGGCCAAAGCCAGCGCGTAGATGCTTTCCAAGAGGTTCGTCTTTCCCTGGGCGTTTTCCCCTAAAAAGACGTTAATCCCGCTTTGGAAATGCAAATCAGTTTGATCATAATTACGAAAATGGCTGAGGGACAGCTCGCTTAGTTCCAAGAGCCTGGTCCACTCGGCTTTTTATTCGATGACCGCTGGGCTGCTTTTTTATTCGCCCGTTGTTGACGAGAAATCGCTGTTTGGCGCTTTTGTTCCTTGTGTGCCACTTGCTTTTGGCTAGCAGCAAACCGAGCTAAGATTGCCTGTTTTTCAGCTTCTTCGGCCTCTTCCTCTGCACTTTGATGATCAATCAAATAGCGCGTTCCTTGGAAGTCAACCTGATCACCTGGGTACAATTTCTTGCCCCGGCGATTTTCTTCTTCGCCATTTAACAACACTGATTGCTCAGCGAGAAAAGCTTTTGCCTGGCCACCAGAAGCAATAATGTTTTCCATTTTAAGCAACTGGGCCAGGGTAATATAAGCGGTTTTAATTGCTACGCGTTCAGCCATCGTTTTCCCCGATTTCTTGGTAAATACTTACCCCGTTATTATACCATACTTACGCTAATTTGCCCCTGAGAGCCGTTTTTAGCTCAATTTCTTTCGTTTGGGCATTCATGCCAAACAGATAAAAAAGCAGTAGAAGGCTTTTTTGTGCAAAATGGCACAAAAAAAGACGGCCATCAGCATGAGCCATCTTTTTCTAAAGAATTGATTAAAATGTACGAACTGGTGTTACCAATTGGAGTTGTTTATTATCGGTTTCACCTTCAGGAATAATGATGAAAGGCCGTAAATTAGTCGTAAACTTCAATTCAACCGTCTTTCCCTGCAAAACGCGCAAGGCATCACGAACATAATCCGGGTTAAAGGAAATTTCCAAATCTTCCCCAACAACCTTTTCAGCTGTTAACTCTTCTTTCACTTGACCAACTTCTTGTGAATTTCCAGAAAGTTGCGCCTGACCATCTTTAATGGTCAGCAAAATCACGTTATTGCGTGATTCGTGTGACAGCAAGGAAGCACGATCGATGGCACCTGATAAAGCAGCGGCATCAATTTGCAGTTCGGTAGTTGCTTCACTTGGAATCAAGCGATCAGTTTCTGGATAATTTCCTTCCAACAACCGTGAATAGAAAGTTGTCTTGCCAAAGATAAAGGCAGCCTGGTTACTTGAAAGCTTAATTTCAACACGGTTTTGTCCATCTAACAACGATTGCAATTCATTAAAGGCTTTTGCTGGAATAATCACGGATACCTTATCGGTATTTTCAGTGCCAGTTAACGTCACGATTCGTTGCGATAAACGGTGTGAATCGGTTGTTACGGCTTTAATTTGATTACCATCCAACGTTAAATGAATTCCTGTTAAGATTGGCCGACTTTCTTGCGTTGAAGCCGAAATTTTTGTTTGCGCAATAATTTCAACTAATTGAGCAGCTGAAACTTTTAATGATTTGCTTTCTGATAATTCAGGTAATTTTGGATAAGCGGAACTTGGTTGGCCATTAATCTTAAATGATGCTGAGCCAGAAGTAATCAAAGCTTGCAAACCATCGATTTCAAGTGTCATCTTATCGGCAGGCAAATGCTTCACGATATTAATAAAGAAAGTTGCTGGCAAAGTAATGCCACCTGTACTTTCAACTACCAATTCATTGGTGGTATCACTGGCTTCCAATGTAATCTTAATTGAGATATCAGCATTTGATCCAGTTAAGACAAGGTCTTCCTCAGTCAAATCCAATTTAATGTTTGTCAAAATCGGAATGGTTGTTCGAGATGAAATTGCGCGAGCAACATCATTTAAAGCTTTGATAAAGGCTTGACGGTTAATCGAAAATTTCATGGCGCACGGCCTCCTTTATGGTCGGTACATCTATATTATATTAGTATTATTTAACTAGTAGTAATAATAAGGGCTGTGGAAACGGGGGATTGATGAATGAGGCCTAATTTACTCACTTTTTGCCTGTTGATAACTTTGGGACTAACTTGAAAGAAAAGAAAGCGTTATCCACAAGGCTTATTTCCCGTTTTTGATCTCGTTTGCGAGGTCTTCAATCAGTTCCTTTGTCTTTGGCTCCGTTTCAACCTGTTCGGCTACCTTGTTGTAGGCGTGCGAAATGGATGAGTGGTCGCGGCCACCAAATGATCGGCCAATATCGGGTAATGATTTGTTTGTCATGGTACGGGTGAGGTAAATGGCGATATGTCTTGCCGTGACTAAATCAGCCTGGCGTCGGGAGCCCTGCATATCGGCAATTGTTTGCATAAAGTAGTTGGCAACGGTTTCTTGAATCCGTTCCACCGTAATCTTTTTGCCTTGGTCGATATTCAGCTCAGTCAAGATTGATTGGGCCGTTTCAATGGTTGCCGGCTTGTTCATGAAGCGAATCTTGGCTTCAAACTTGTGAAAGGCGCCTTCCAAAGAACGGACGTTGGTATCAATTTTTTCGCCAATTAATTCCAGGACCTCGTTTGGAATATCGAGATCATTACGTTCCTGCAAGTTTCGCAAAATAGCGACTCGAGTTGGCAAATCAGGTTTTTGAATGTCCTGAGTAATGCCAGCTTCAAAGCGAGAGGTCAACCTAGTTAGCAAGTCTGGAATATCGGTTGGGTAGCGATCGGAAGTCATCACAATTTGCTTGCCGGCCTTCGTTAGGGCATTAAAGGTGTTGAAGAACTCTTCTTGCACTTTTTCCTTACCCGACCAAAACTGAATATCATCAATTAAAAGCATATCGAGCGAGCGGTATGTTTTTTTAAATTTAGCCGTCGCATTCGAATCGGCCTTGTTTCCTTCACGAAGTGAATCCGTAAAGTCATTTAAAAAGTCTTCCGCTGTCGCATATTTGATGCTGGCATTTGGATGGGTAGTGGCGTATTCGTTACCAATGGACTGCATTAAATGCGTCTTACCCAAACCAACCCCTCCATAAATAAGGAAGGGGTTGTAAACTTTGCCGGGTGCTTCAGCAACAGCCAAGGCCACTGCTAAGGCGTTTTCGTTCCCGGCACCTTTGACGAATTTATCAAATGTAAAATCAGAATTTAAATCGTTTTCTTGGGAGAAAGGAATTTGGGTGGGTTCGTTGTAGCCGTTGAAGTTACTATTTGTTTCAGCTTCGCTGTCTTCTTCGACCTTTAGTTCAGGTCGAATGAAGTCACCGGTAATTTCGTTGGCATGTTGGACGAAGTCCATGGCATATTGTTGTGTATTCCATGCCTGGATGATATCAGCGGCATGGTCGGCAGGGACAGATAAAACAAGCTTGCCATCTTTAAAGCCAATTGGCGTAAGTGGGGCGATCATTGCTTCAAAACTGACAGGACCGGTTGTTTTGTAAAGTCTGAGACTGACCTCTTTCCAGAGGACGTCGGGATCAAGTTGTTTTGACATGTAAATCTCCAAGAAAAATTAGATAACGGATGAAGCTATGCTGAATATTATAGCAAAAAAAAGGGGTAAAGACTAGTTATCCACAGGAAAGCGAATAAAAAGAAAGTTATCCCGCTTGGGGACTAATAACTGTCTGTCATGTGGAGAAGAAAGGGAACAAATTTTCGGGTTATCCACATATCAACAAAGTTATCAACGACGAAAAGGGGATTATGCTCGTTTTTCCTGACTTTTTCAACGTTATCCCCAGAAAGCAGTCCCCAACCTGTGGATATGTGGATAAGTCGGGCATAAGACGTGAAAAGACAGTTATTGTCCCCTTGTGTCCACAACCTTGTGGTTTTCTTTTGGATAAAACCGTGGAAAGCTGATTTGACCCGATTTTAAAATTTTTAGTATTTTAGTTGGAGACTTTGGTGCAAAACTTGCCTCAAAGGCGGATCCGTGGTATGATTAGTCTCGAATTGCAAGAAATTTTGCAGACAAATTATTAATGGAGGAAATATAGATGAAGCGTACATTCCAACCAAAGAAGCGTCATCGCGAACGCGTACACGGTTTCCGTAAGCGTATGAGCACTAGCAATGGCCGTAAGGTATTGGCTCGCCGTCGTGCTAAGGGCCGTAAGGTGTTATCTGCCTAATCAGGTCGCTGCATGCAGTGGCCTTTTTATTTTTATTGGATTTTTAATGCAGGGTTTTCCTGTGTACATAAGTGAACGGTGATTTAGGTAAGAGACCATGCGCAAGACATTTCGGATTAAAAAACCAGCCGAATTTCAAAACGTCTTTGACCACCATCAATCGGTGGCAAATAAGTATTTTGTCTTATATCGGTTAAAAAAACAGAATCAAAAACATTTCCGTCTTGGGCTTTCAGTTGGTAAAAAAGTCGGTAAGGCTCATGACCGGGTTTTTGTTAAACGACGAATTCGACAAGCTTTTTTGGAATTAAAACCAATGTTGGATTCACATGTTGATATTTTAGTGATTGCCAGACCAGCTGCAGCACACCAGTCCCAAGCTTTTATTAAGAAACAACTAGAACATGTTTTAAAGCTTGCGAAACTTTTAAAGGAAGAAAATCATGACTCGAATCAATAAATGGGTAAAAACAATTGGTTTTTTGCCACTGCTCTTAGCAGCCTTGGCCATTGTTGGCATTGTTCTTGCTGACCTTTCATATAGTGGCCATGTTGCCGGTTCTGGCCTGTGGGGTGGCTTTGTGGCCATCTTTATTCGCTCGATTTTGGGCGTTTCTTCTTGGTTCTCGTCTTCATATGGGCTTGGAATCATTGTCTTTACGGTCTTTGTTCGTTTCCTAATTTTGCCATTGATGGTTTATCAGGTCGATTCCATGAAGAAGATGCAGGGCTTGCAAGATGAAATTAAGGCCTTGCAGGATACTTATCCTGGTCGAGATACTGAGAGTCGACAGTTGTTAGCTGCCGCCCAGCAGCAACTTTACAAGGATCGCGGTATTTCACCTTTTGCCTCAATGCTGCCTTTGTTAGTTCAGATGCCGGTTTTGATTGCCTTATACCAAGGAATTCATAATTCACCTGTGTTGCGTTCAGGTTCTTTCCTTTGGTTGAATTTGGGTCACCAAGATCCTTATTTCATCTTGCCAATTTTGGCTGCCTTGTTTACCTTTGGTTCTTCATGGTTGTCGACCCAGGCTAACCCTCAGCAAAATGCGATGACGAAGGCGATGCCATATGTCTTCCCATTCCTAATTTTGTTTACGGCTTTGGCTGTTCCCTCTGCCGTTTCTCTTTACTGGGTGGTTGGAAACTTGTTCCAGATGGTACAAACGTTCTTCTTGCAAAATCCATTCAAGATGCGCCGCGAACGTGAAGAAGCCTTGGCTTTGGAAAAAGAAAAGGCACGTAAGGTTCGCAAAGCCCAACGTTCAAAGAAGCGTAAAAAGCGTTAATTTTTATTGTTTAAATGAAATCACAGCAATGACTTGCTGTGGTTTTTTTATTTGATTACTTTTATAGTAAAGAAGAGCGTTTGATGGTCTTAAAAGTTTGACGAACGATGGTTTAATTAGACTGTTTTTTTTGCTATGATACCTAGTGTTATTTTCTTTTGAAAATTAGTGAGGGGAGGGTCATCATGATTGAGATGTTAAAGCAGACACCAAAGTTTTCTTGGTACCATATCACCGATATGAGTCCTGCAGATGAGAAAACACTTTTGGACGACCATGGTTTAACAGAACAAATGATTGGCTATGCGGATGACCATAACGAAAGTGTTCGAATGGAATTTGATCCTGAAGCGGATGAGGCTTTGATTATTTTAGATGTCATCTCTGCTGAACCAGAACCAGTTTTAACCCGTCCGTTAGGGATTGTTTTGGTTAATGGTGATTTATATACTTTTGCGCATCGACCAACGGACTATATTAAGAAAAATTTTTTAAATGGTGATACTACCTTTCATCGCTCGGATGATGATGAAATGTCGGTCTTTGAATTTATGGTGACGGGCATTTACCCATTAATGACGATGTTTGGTGATGAAATTACCGAGATTAACCGGCAACGACGTGCGATTCAGGCACAGTTTAGTAATCGCAAGCAGTTAACAAAGCACACAAACGATTTATTGCATCTGCAAATTCAAATGATTTACCTCCAAAATTCATTGGCAAACGATTTAATTATGTTTGACCAAATCCGACGTTCATATGAAAGCCACGTTTCGGAAGCTGATTTGGATCGATTAGATGCCGTTCGGGTCGAGGTTGAGCAGGCGCGGGACATGGCTGGTTTAGCAATGGAAGTGATTAATGCTGTTGCAGATGCGACAGGATCACTGGGAAATCGGGATTTGAACTGGACGATGAAGGTCTTAACTGTCTATTCAATTGTCTTTACGATTCCAACGATTGTTTCTGGCTTTTATGGTGAAAACGTTGATTATCTGCCTTTTGCTCATGGTGCTTCGGGCTGGTGGGTCACCATCATTATCATGTTCTTAATGATGGTTGGTGCGACCTATTTGTTCTATCATTATGGTTTTTTGAAAAAGTAGACAAAGACCCTGATTTTTATATCACATTGCCGTATAATAAATTTATAACAAGAACATTTCAAATGTTGTGAGGATATTATGTCGAGAAAAAAACGGAAAAATGAATTTATCGAGCAGCGAGATTTACTGTTAGAGAAGTCTTCTGCTGGCTGGGTTTCTTTCCGCCGCTTTTTGTTTGCACCGAATCTGTTGACCTTTGTGATTTCGGTCGTTGTTGGTAATGCTTTTGGTGGCGCAATCAAAGACTTAGTGAGTTTGTTAGCTAGCTTTATTTCCTTTGTTTGGCGATGGCTCTTTACCCAGAACCATCCGATGTACTTTGCGGCAACGCAACAAGCTTGGTCAGCGTTTATCACTTCGTTTTTAACAATGATTTCGATTGCGTTGGCGGTTTATTATACAATCCAATTTATTAATAATAAGTTAATTAATTCGGAGAGTGAAAAATGGGGTTATGATGAACCCCATGAGGATATGATGGCTTTGCAAAAATTGCAGCGAGAAAACAATGATTTGATTAAAAAGAATAATGAGCTGCAGGAAAAGGTTTTGCAGGCACTAACTGAAAGCAAGCAAAAGAGTTAGTCTAAAGGGAGAGGGAAGAAGGATGAAGCAAACAACAGTTATCGTCACGATTATCGCGTTGGTTTTGATGTTTATTTCGATTGCAAGTTGGATTTTCAAGCAGGAAGGTTTTTCTCTGGTTTGCGCCAATTTGGGGACGGTCATTTTGTTGATCGCCTATTTGTGGGATAATCGTCGTAAGGATGAAATTGATTAAGAAAAAGTAAAGAACATTGATATTTCTTAAAGCTAAGATTCTTTCTTGGCTTTTTCTTTACTTTTCTTTGGTGGTGTTTCACGTGAAACATTTTACCGGCTGTTTCACGTGAAACACAGAAAGGATGGGAAAATGTTATTTAAAGATGCACAGGTGACAATCGATCCTGTTGAAGTGCCTGATTACGTTGGTCGTGTTATTGAAAATCAAAAATACGGTCCAGAAGATTATCAACTTTTTGATATTTACCTACCAGCGGGTGGCGGAGCACACTCAATTATTTTGGATCTTCAAGGGGGTGGCTTAGTTCGAGGGGTGAAATCATCCTTTAAATTAGGGCCTTCATTGAAATTTGTTAAAGAAGGTTATGCCGTCATTTCAATGAACTATGCACTTATCTCAACCAAATCATTTTCTTTTCCAAAGCAAGTAGCAGAAATTCGAGCGGTTTTGGTAAAAGCTAAAAAAGATGCACAAAAGTATCAGTTAGAAGCTAATAGTGTTGATTTAATCGGAGAATCTTCAGGCGCTCAGCTGGCAATGCTGACAGCCGCATCCGTAACGGCCAAAGTGAAATTAGGACGGATTGCAGCACCCGATGATTTAACTGATTTGCCAGAAATTAAACATGTAATTGCCAATTATGGACCTTATGAATTTGATCAATTCGCCCGACAGTTTCAAGAAGAGGGCATTCAACCTAAATATGCCGAATCTGGCCAAGCAATTTCGTTTGAAGGATTAGCCTTAGCAGGTTTAGCAGTGGCTGAAAATCCAATCGGTGTTAGCCAGGCAAATCCAGCCAACTACTTTACTCAAAAGACGCCAGCTGTATTAGCTTATGCAGGCAGTGCTGATCAAGTTGTGCCTCATCAACAAAGCATTGATTTGATTGCTCGTTATCAGAAAATGACAGAAAAAAAAGCCACCTGCCATATCATCGCAGGCGGCCACCATGGTATTTTTGATTATGATACACCGGTTATTTACCAAGAAAAACTGGCTTTCTTGAAAGATAAAGATTGAAACCAACGCTTAAGAAAATTTAGAACATAAAAAGAAGGTAGGAATCAAATCCTACCTTCTTTTTATTGGTTTAAAATTTGGTTAACAACGGTAGCTGCTTCAGTGAAAGCGATTGTTTGCACGTGTGGTCGGGGGATTACTGTGGTGAACCAACTTTGGCCTTCCAGAGGGACGCCAGTGACAAACAGGTTGGGAATTAACTGATTTTCCTTGTTATAAACCGTAAATGTTTTCAGATCAACTTTAATGGTATTGGCTAAAGGAGCAGTACCATCCTGGTTAATAATTCGATTATCACCAACAATTAATCCGTGCTGACGGAGAGATTTTAGCAATGGGCTCTTAGCTGTGCGGAAATCAGGCCGACCAAGTCGTGCCTCAATGAGGGCAGTTCCTTGATAATGTTCATCAAATCGGTCAGTTGCGGTAAAGAATTGTTGATCATGAGCAACACTGAAATTTGGACCAGCAATAGTGACTTGCTTAGCTTTAATTAAGGCCAAAAGTTGCCGTGTTCGAATTAATGGTGGTCCAACCGATAGCTGCGTATCAAAAAGCTTGAAGTCAGTTAAGAGTTTTTGATAATCATCTTCATCAAAAAGACGGTCATTATAAAGTGTTCGTACAGTACCACGAACATCACGAAGAATGTCATAGGCGCCCGTTAGCGGTGATTTGTCATTACCTAAGGCGGCAGAATCAATATCTTCTTTTAAATGTTGAACGAAGAATTTCCGGAAAGCAGAAAGAGAAGTTACGTCGCGGGAGGGGGTTGCTTCCTTTTCCCAAGAAATGTGCACATCTAATTTTAGATGAAACTTTTCGTTAACATGCTGCCAATTTTTTGGATTTTCTAGAAAATCCAAAATTTCTTCTCTTTCTGTATCAGATAGCTTATCAAGCAGGTTTACTTGGTTAGTTAGATACTTGTAGGTCATCTCTTGATCTAAGACATGGCGGAAAGTATTGTAGGGCAGGTGACCACCGCAATCTTTCGCAATGCGCTGCATGCGCTCGAGCGTGAAGAATCGTGGTTGATACAGCTCGTTTGCTCCTTTTTGGTTAAGCCCGTGTGCTCGGGGTGGAAGCCCAGAGCCAGAACCAATGATCAAATGTGGTTCATGACCAGATGGATGGTAAACAAGTGAACCATCTTTTTTAGTCAAAAAGAAACCACCTTTACCAGCTGTCAAAGACAGGAGATCATCAAAAAAGGAGAGACCAAGACCTTGAACCAAAACAGTATCATTTTCGTTCAGGCTAGAAAAGTCATTTTCCGCCGGGTGAGAGGCAGGATAATAGTGAAAGCCTTTTTCTTTTGCAAACTTTTCCAAATCTTTCTTCTTTTCACTTAACTCGGCATCAAGGTGACCAAGTGCCAAGACGACTTTGTCAGCAAAAAAATGATTATAATCGGTAGTCGTGATGTTAAAACCTGGATTAGCTTCTAATAAGCTTTTGACGGCGACCTGGTGAAAGCGCACTGAAAGGTTACTTGGGCAGTTATTTAGAATTTCTTCAAAGAACCAAGCCGCATAGACACCCATTAAACCGCGGGAAGCATAGGCAGTCATTGATGTTAGTGATAAAACTTCCTCACGATAAGCCATTGGATATTCGTGATGTTGTTTTAAGAAGGGCAGGGCATAAGATTGGGCCCAAGTAAGTAGGTTTGGCGTTAAATCTTCACCGCGACGTTGACCAATATCATAATCATTAAATAACGTCACCTGGTTGGGATTTGTATTCATTAAATAAGTTTGATTATTTTCAAAAAAAGGATTCCAAACGCGACCACCAACCGGGTAAGGGTCGAAAATATTAATTGTTAAGGCCTGGTTTGAATCAGCTTTTTGAATAAGGCGGTCGAGAATAGCAAGATTTCTCGGACCCGCTCCAATTAAAGCAATTTGCATGGGGACTCCTGTATCAAGTGAAAATAAAAAGCCAACGATAAAGTAAGCGCTAGCTATGAAAATGAATTTTTGAAAAAATAAGTTAGAAACATTACAACTAATGTGTCTAAAATTTATAATATTTCTTAAACTAATTCTACTCTAAATATGATTGAAAAAAAAGGTAACTAATCAAAGTAAATCCCAAATAAAAAAGGAATTTGTTATAATAGACCTATCATCTGTTGGCAAAAGTTTACTTCCATGGAAAAAACAGAAAGTTAGCGGTCGCTGTAAGCTAACCCATTCTTAAACTGAGTTACACAACAGGAAACGATGACGTCGAGTCGCGTTAAGACTAAATGAGTGGCCTTAAAGAGGCAATTTAGGTGGTACCGCGGACAATTCGCCCTAATCAGTGATGATTAGGGCTTTTTTTGTCCTGATTTTTAGCTGAGACGAACGTGCCGGTAATCAAATGGAGGAAAGTAAAATGAATTTTATTGAAGATTTGAAGTGGCGTGGGGCGTTAAACCAGGTTACTGATGAAGAGGGTCTGTTGAAGGCGATGAAAGCCGGCCAAATCGGGGCTTATGTCGGCACTGATCCAACGGCCGACTCCCTTCACTTGGGACATTTGATTCCATTTATGGTTTTGAAGCGTTTCCAAAAAGCAGGCGGAAAGGCCGTGATTATTGTTGGTGGGGCAACCGGATCAATTGGGGACCCTCGACCAACAACTGAACGTCAATTGCTATCAGAAGAACAGTTGAAAGTGAATGAAAAGGGCATTGCAGCCCAAGTGACTAAGTTATTTGGTTCCGATGATACAACAATCGTTAATAATGCCGATTGGTTGAGCCCAATGACTTTGCCAGAATTCTTGCGAGATTACGGCAAGCTGTTCTCCGTGAATGTCATGCTGAAGAAGGATGTCGTTGCTTCTCGTTTGGAAACAGGGATTTCTTATACGGAATTTACTTACCAGATTTTACAAGCCATTGATTTCTTGCATCTTTGGCGCGAAGAAAACGTGCGTTTGCAAATCGGTGGTTCCGACCAATGGGGGAACATCACTGCCGGTGTTGATTTGATTCATACGGTTGAAGGTTCCGATGCACCAGCTTTTGGATTGACCATTCCATTGATGACGGATTCTACTGGAAAGAAGTTCGGAAAATCAGAAGGGAATGCCATTTGGCTGAACGCAGAAAAGACATCACCATATACGTTCTACCAGTTCTGGTATAACCAGCGTGATGAAGACGTCGTGAAGTATCTAAAGTATTTCACGTTCTTGAGCCCCGAAGAAATTGCTGATTTGGAAAAGGAAGTTGCTGAAAATCCTGGTGCTCGTCTTGGCCAAAAGCGCTTAGCGGAAGAAGTGACAGCCTTTGTTCACGGTCAAGCAGCCGTGGAAGAGGCAGAAGCGCTGTCCAAGGCCTTGTTCTCGGGTGATGTTGCAGCACTTTCTGTCCAACAAATTCGCGATGTTTTTGCGGGTGTTCCAGGATTTGAAACAACTAATGCTAAGCAAAATGTAGTTGATTTCTTAGTTGACGCTGGCATTGAAAAGTCTAAGCGTCAGGCCCGTGAAGACGTGACGAACGGTGCGATTACTATTAATGGTCAAAAGGAAACAGACGTTGAAGCCGAAGTTGATCCAAGCGCCAGTTATGATGGTCAATATATCTTAGTACGACGCGGTAAGAAGAAGTATTTCTTGGGAACGGTTAAGTAAGAAAAGTGGATTATAAGGCCTTTAGGGGCCTTTTTTCTTTTAAAAAAAATAAATAAAAAGAAATCTTTTTCTTTAATTTTAGTTTAATCTCAATTCCCTATACTTATATTATCGATATAGCGATATATCGGACATCAAAAACTTCATCTCGGCACATCTATAAATACTTCTCTCTAAACCTAATTTATACCTTCTCTCCCGTGCCGAGGTGGAGGTTCAGCAGATGGACGACCCCCTGATTTTTATCAGGGGGCCTTTTACTACCTGAAACTTTATTGGTGATGGGTGCTGGGCTTTTGAATGCGTGTGGGTCTTTGTTATAATGGGCGCAGAGACTGATTTTTGCGATGGTGTTAAAACTGTCAAAAACAAAGACCGGTAGCGCAGAAATCATCCTCAGATCAGTATCAAGACAAAGGAGACATAGTTAATGTCATTACTAGAACTGCATCACGTGTCAAAGAACTTCGGTTCTTACCAGGCTTTGGATAACGTTTCGTTTTCCGTAGAACCTGGGCGAATTGTTGGGTTGATTGGTCCTAACGGGGCTGGGAAGTCGACAGCAATGCGCGCCATTACTGGATTAATGTCTTATAGCGATGGGGAAATCATTTTTGATGATGAACGCATCCGCTTTGCCAAGAATAAGTCATTGGCAAGGATGGGTAATTTGATTGAATATCCAGCAATTTACCCTAATTTCACTGCACGTGACCATATGACATACTATGCCATGGATGCCAAGGATCATGCAGACATCGATGAATTGATGAAGATTACTGGAATCGACGGCGAAAAGTTTGGTAAGCGTAAGGCAAAGAAATTCTCATTGGGAATGAAGCAACGCCTTGGGATTGCCATCGCCTTAATTCGTAATCCAAAATTTGTTGTTTTGGATGAACCAATGAACGGTTTGGATCCACAGTCTGTTCGTGACATTCGTGCCTTGATTCGTTCACTAGCTGACAAGGGTGTAGCCTTCTTGATCTCTTCACACTTGTTGGATGAATTGCAACGTTTGGCTGATGATGTTGTGATCATTAACAAGGGAAAAGTCTTGCGTCGTGAAAAGATGGTGGACTTCTTGGCCGAAGGAAAGACACAGGTCAAGGTTCAAACCAATGATAATGATAAGATGTTGGCTGCAGCTAAGGCTGCCGGTTGGGACGCCTCAATGGGCGATGACCGTGTCTTGATTGCTGTTCAGGGCGATGTGACAGCACAAAAAGTGTTGAAACTAGCCACTGATGAAGGGCTTGAAGTAACGGATATTCAAACTGGTCAAGGCAACTTAGAGGATCATTTGTTATCTGTATTGTCAACTGACGCCACTCGGGCCTAGTCAACGAAGGAGAATTCATGTTTACGTTATTAAAGCAAGAAGCAATGAAGGCCTGGAAGCAAAACCGGGTCTATATCTGGGCGATTATCGCCTTTGTTCTACCAATTATTACTTTGACTAGTTTTACGCCAATGGCTAGTCAAGCAACAATGTACGGTTCCTTGGGTGGATCAAGCATCATTGTTACGATTGGAATGTTGGTCTTAACAGCCTTGTCATTTACACAAGAATTTACTTTTGGTACTATCCGACCTTTGCTTTCACGGCAATATTCACGGCTTCAGATTTTCTTAGCTAAGATTATTACGGTCATTGTTGAATATTTCCTCTTGATTGTTTTTTCACTCGCTGGAACCGCAATCGGTCGTTTAATTTACCGGGCAATGCATGATGGTTCAACTGAAAAGATTTATACGACTTATTACACATCCCTTGATTGGAAGGCATTCCTATTTGCCTTGTTGATGAGCTTTATTGGTTCATTATTCGTAATGGCTATTGTTCTTTTGGTTTCAAATATTGCCAAGTCTTCTGCGGCAGCCATTTCTTTGGGTGTTGTGATATTAGTGGCAACCAATATCTTGTCAGCAGTGACCTCTGCACTGATTCAACTGTGGGCTCCATTAAAGTGGAACCCATTGACGGTCCAAAATGTTGTTTCTTACTACACTGGTACTTCAGACTTTAATAAAACTATCCATTCTTACTTTGGTGCTGGTTCTTGGGTGCTCTTCGTCGTTTATGGTGCCTATGTCTTGGTGATGTACGCCTTGGCTTACTGGATTTTCAACCGACGTTCTGTCTAATTTAAAAATAAAAAAGACTGCTTAAGCAGTCTTTTTTAGTACATACATGCGAATAATTCTAAAAACAGGTCTTTTCTTTCTGTTTGGCTTTGATAAAATAGGGTTAGGAGAAATCTTATGTCAAGAAAACCACCAGCATATAATGACAAGCAACGGATTTTACGTCTTTATTCCGTCCTGATTTCCAAGCAATCAATGGGCGTAGATGAAATCGAAAACCTCTTTTTCGTTGGTCGCAAGACCGTTCAGCGTGATATTGCCGCGATTCGTGAGTTTCTTGCGGACTTGCAGGTCGAAGATGAGGTTAAATCAGAAATCATCTTTGATCGCAAAAGTAAAAAGTACCGGTTAACCGAGCGAGAACATCTTTTTGAAGTTTTTGATCGGATTAATACTAATGGTTCTGGGATGGAATTTTAAAAAGTAAAAAGTGATTCGTCCCTCAAGATAAGGGGATGTCACTGAATAGCCTTTAGGACTGATGCCCGATATTTAATCGGTTTTAGTCCTTTTACTTTGCTCTCGAGATTCGAGACCATGGAAAACTTGATGATAGAAGTTATATTACTGGGTTTCCTTTTGTAGTCATTCGAAATAAGATAGACGACCATTAATATTTTAATAGTTTATATGAAAAGAAGTGATTTTAAGATAGTGGGGGTTTAATGAAAAAAATTGTTGTTGTGCTAACCATGATTGTACTGACATGTGGGACTGTTCTTTTTGCTATTGGCAATGCGAAGAATGCAAAAAAGGTTGCATCTTCTGTAGCCAATTCAAGCAGTGTATCCCCAGTTTCCTCTGCGGATAATGCTAGCAGTGCTGGAAATAGCGCAAGCGCTGGCGAATCATCCGCATCTTCGACGACTAATGCAAACAGTGCTGGAGAGGGTATGAGTGCCAGCGAACCTTCCGCATCTTCGACGGCAAATGTCAGCAGTGCTGGAGAGGGTATGAGTGCCAGCGAATCTTCCGCATCTTCGACGGCAAATGCCAGCAGTACTGGAAATAGTGCAAGTACTGGTGAATCGAGCGCCTCAGATGTACCATCAGCAACCATAGAGGGCCAAGGGCATGCAGTTAGCAATGGTCAGGATGCGGTTGATGTTATTAAGGAAGCTTATAAGTCGGTTGGATCAGACTTAAATGCTTTGGAATTTGATGTATTCAATGATGAAAGTAATCCAAAAGATTTCATTGTCAAGTTGATTATTAAAGCTTATCGGTTGGATGGAGGCACAGGTACAGCGGGTCTTTACCGGGTGGAGCCTTCAGGGCATTACACATTGATTACTTAAAATCGTCTATACAAATTCTGGTAAATAAAAAAGCTCCGAATCACAATCAGAGCTTTTTAAGAAAACATGTTTTCTTTTTATTTTTGATGTAGTGAGTACTAGTCAAAATGGTTATCACTGATTATTTGTGAAGCCTCATTTTAGTGAACAAAGTATTCAAGAAGGTCCTCTTCACTTAGGTCCTTTTTTTCTTGGTCTTTAACATCTAAGACAATCTTACCAGCGTTTAAAACAATCAGGCGATTGCCATAGGTGAGGGCGTCTGCCAAATTATGGGTAATCATCAAAGCTGTCAGATGATTATCGACAACCTGGTGGTTTGTGGCATCCATTAGTTGTGCCGAAGTCTTGGGATCTAAGGCGGCTGTGTGCTCGTCTAAGAGCAAAAGCTCCGGTTTCACCTGAATAGCCATTAGAAAAGATAAGGCCTGTCGTTGGCCCCCAGAAAGAGAGCCAGCAGCTGTCTGCAAACGATTTTCAAGGTTGTTACCCATCTTTTCGGTGATTTCATGGTAGAAATCCAGCTTTTGACTGGTGAGGTGACGGTTTCTTAATGTCCGTCGTGAACCACGTTTCTCAGCCAAGAGGAGGTTTTCGGCAACCGTCATCCGGGGGGCCGTCCCCATCTTTGGATCCTGGAAAACCCGGGCCAAAAAGGCGGTCCGCTTAACGGCTGGCAGGTTGGTGATATCTTTGCCCTGGTGATAGACAGATCCGGAACTAAGTGCGAGATCTCCAGAAATGGCGTTGAACAAAGTCGACTTCCCAGCCCCATTGGTCCCTAAGACAGTGATAAAATCACCGGGATAAATTTCTAGGTTGAGCTGCTTTAAAATTTCGGTTTGATTGCCGACGGTCACGGTTGCATCTTTCAGCGTAATCACAGGTTCAGTCATGATGCCGTCCTCCTAACTGCAAAATCTTGTCTAATTTCAAATAATGGCGCACTTGAGGCAAAACCATCGCGATGGCCAGAATAATAGATGAAATCAGGTTCAAGTCATTGGTTGAGAAGCCAAGTTGCAAGACGGCCAGCAAAACCAGGCGATAAATAATGGAACCGATAATGACAGCCACTAAACGCTGATTTAATGACAAATCACCAAAGGCAACTTCGCCAATAATAATCGAAGCCAGGGCAATGACGATAATACCGATTCCCATGTTAATATCCGCAAAACCGTTGTTTTGGGCAATAACGGCGCCACCAAAGGCGATCATGGCGTTTGAGACCATCAGACCCATGATGGTCATTTGATCAGTTTTAATCCCAAAGGCGGCAGCCATCTTGGCGTTATCGCCAGTTGCGATGAAGGCTTGGCCGAGTTCCGTTTGTAGGAACCAGATTAAGGCGAGGGTAATCAAAACAATAATAATCAGGCCCACAAAGACGCCGTCAAAGTATTTTGGTAGACCTTCTAAGAATGGTGACGAGAAGATTGTTTTTTGGTTCAAGAGGGAAATGTTGGCAGAGCCCATAATCCGGAGGTTAATGGACAGGCAGGCTGTCATAACCAAAATTCCGGATAGCAGAATCGGAATCTTACCTTTGGTATACAGAAGACCAGTTACTAAACCGGCTAGTGCACCAACGAAGACGGCGGCTAATGTTGCCAGATAAGGGTTGGTCCCATGGGCAATCAGGGCAACAGCGGTTGCACCACCAAGTGGGAAGGAACCTTCAACCGTCATATCAGCGAAGTTTAAAATTCTAAAGGTTAAGAACAGGGCCAGGCCCAAAACGGCCCACAAGATCCCTTGAGAAATACTCGAAACAACAATTGACATTAGAAGACCTCCCCAGCTTTTTCAGCCTTTGCAACGATATCGGCAGGCAATGTAATGCCAAGCGTTTTCGCTGTTTGTTGGTTGATGACGTAATTTCCCTTAGTAACGTTGTAAACCGGCATCGTGGCCGTTTTCTTCTTGCCACTAAGGACTTGGGCAGCCATCCGACCAGCCTGATAACCAATTTCATACTGTGAATTAGAGAAAGTAACTAAACCACCGTCTTTCACCATTGAGTCAGCGGCAGGAATCACAGCTACATGGGCTTGGTTAGCGACGGCAACCAAAGTCTTCATCGCCGTGGCAACACCATTATCTTGCGGTGCGTAAACAGCGTCGACTTGGCTGACCATGGTGGTTGCAACCTGTTGCATGTCATTAGTGGAAGCAATCGTATAGTTTTTGACTTGATAACCGGCCTTTTTTAATGCATTGGCCATTTTTTTCGCATTATAAGTACCACCAGCATCAGAAGAAGTGGAAACGATTCCGATTGTCTTGGCCTTTGGTAAGACTTCCTTGAAGACAGCAACCTGTTTTTCATAAGGAGAATCACCACCAACCCCTGTAATGTTAGCGCCAGGATGAGCATCTGATTTCACCAACTTAGAGCCGCTAGGGTTGGTAATTCCTGCTAGGATAACGGGGGTCTTGCCATCAGCTGCCTTAGCTAAGGAAAGGGCTGCTGGCGTAGCGATTCCAACGGTTAAGTCTTCGTTCTTATTGGCAAAGTTTTGTGCCATTGTTTTCAAATTAGCTTGGTCCGCTTGCGCGTTTTGATAGTCGATTTTCACGTTTTTGCCGGCTTTGTAACCACCATCAGCCAGCCCGGCCACTACTCCTTGGTGAATTTGATCCAAGGCAGGGTGAGTGACTAATTGCAAAATACCCACAGTGGGGATGCCTTTTTTCGTACTCGTGTTGCTATTGCCCGTGGTGAAAAAGGCAACGACTAGGAAAAGGGCGATGAATGATGTCACGGTTAGTAGACGTTTATTCATTTTTTACTCCTTCAAACTTCTAATATACTGGCCCAGACAAGTTTTAGACAAAAAGAAAAGCCTGCCTGGGTATTGTGATTAAACCCAAACAGACTTTTAATGAATTGCAACATTGCAAAAGAGCCGGTTGGGACAAAACTGTTGTCACAGCTTGTCCAATCGACGAGCTGCTTTCCTACCGGCGCCACCATTGGCGGTTAGATTGTGAAGCAAACTGACGCATACGCGACTCCTTAAAACATCTAAAAGTTAAGTTAAGCATACAAGACGGGACTAGGCCTGTCAAGAAAAAATGAAAAAGTTATCAGAAAAGTCTACAATAACGTTAAGAGAAAATTAGTCTTGGAAGAAACGGAAACGAACGTCTTCTGCCAAGTAGTCCTTGTCGCCTGCAGGAGCAACGATTGAACCAAATGGCATTTGACCACGCAAAGTCCAGTTTTCAGGCAAGTTGAATTCCTTGGCAACGGCTGCATCAATCAATGGGTTGTAGTGCTGCAATGAAGCCCCAATGCCTTCTTCAGCTAAGCGCAACCAAACGGCGTAAAGTGAGATACCAACTGCTTCTTCTGCCCAATCAGGGAAGTTGTTAGCGTAAAGTGGGAAGCCTTCTTGCAAGCCCTTGACGATGTTTGTATCAGTATAGAACAAAACAGTACCAAAGCCGGCCTTGAAAGCACCGTCAACCTTGGCCTTCGTAGCAGCAAAGGCTTCTTCATCAGCAGAAACCTTCTTCAATTCAGCTAATGTGATATCCCACAAACGATCGTGTGCTGCACCAGTCAAAACAACGGCTTGTGTTGATTGTGAGTTAAAGGCTGATGGTGTGTTTTCAATGGCTTCTTTAATAATTGAATTAAGTTCTTCAGGAGTCTTTGAAACGTCCTTACCAAGGGCGTAAATTGAGCGACGCTTCTTTTGCAAATCTAAAAATTCTGACATATTTCTGTCTCCTTGTTGGTTGTATTTTTTAAAAGTACAACACTATGTTATAATAGACTTTAGAAAAATACAAGGACTAATTTTTATGAAACCATCATTACGATTAACAAATGCGCTCCACATCCTTGTTTATGTGGCAACCGCGCGCCCAACAGATTCATTAAGCTCCGCTACGATTGCGGGTTCCATTAATACTAACCCGTCACGCGTGCGAGCACTTTTAGCTGAATTGCAGAATGCTAATATTTTGTGTCGGCAGGGTCCTTATCCTGGCCGTCCTGTGCTGGCAAGAGATAGTAAGGACATTACCTTTGCAGAGGTCTTGCAGGCCGTTGAGGACTGTGCAGCCGTTTTTGCCTTGGATAAGCACACCAACCCTGACTGTCCAGTCGGTTCTTCAATTGGTTCGGCCCTGTCAAAGTATTATGGTGAAATCGACCAAGCGGTGATGGCCGTCATGGGTGAAATGACTCTTTTTGATCTCGTCGAAGACGTTAAAAAGAACCAAACGCTCCCAATTTGAACCATGATTGCGTGATAGAATCTTCTTATATATAGAAAGTAGGCGACATCATGACAGTTGAAACAAATCGAAAAATTGAAGGATTGGTTGTTTTCCTTGGGGGAGCGATTGGGGGCCTATTCCGCTATTTATTAAGCTTTGTGCCAGTCATTGGCGAATGGCCATTGACGACGATGCTGATTAATTGGCTCGGGGCTTTCTTATTGGCCTTTTTGGGGGCATATTTAGTGGGCAAGATGGAACGCCCCGCTTATTGGCAATCATTTTTGGGAACCGGCATCATGGGTGGGTTTACAACCTTTGGAACCATGATTTTACAAACCTTCCATCTCGGCCTGCATCAACCATTTTTGGCCTTTTCTTATCTTTTCCTTTCGCTTTTTGGTGGTCTAGCACTGGTGATTGCCGGACAGTTAACGGCTCGGGCCGTTTTGAATCCAAATCAGAAGGGGGTCAGCCATGCTTGAAAACTACCTGCTCGTGATGATTGGTGCCGGGCTCGGGGCTCTTTTACGCTACCTGTTACTGATTTGGTGGCCGCAACGTTTTGATTTATTTACCGGGGTCTGGGCGGTTAATATCCTTGGATCGTTTTTACTTGGGATTCTTTCAAGTATCGGTCAAGGCTCCCATGCTGTCTTGTTGACGCAAACTGGTTTTTTGGGTGGATTGACCACCTTTTCAACGATGATGACTCAGGCGAAGCAAAGAGATGGCCTCTTTAAGCAACTGCTTTATTTATTCGTGCAGGTTCTCGCAGGTGCCATTGCTTTCTTCTTGGGTCAAGTCCTAGCAGGGGCCGTTCGTTAGTATGGTAAAATAGCCCTTAGGATTAGGAGCAACTTATGACAAAGAAAACAGCAATAATCGTGGATTCATCGGCAGCGTTGCCGGCCGAAATCCGCCGTTCATATGGAATTGAGGAAGTGTCAATTCCGATTTTATTTGGCCAAGAAACTTATATGGGTGGCCAGGATTTAACTTCTCTAGCTGATTTGGTTGAATTAATGACTAAAAAAGATGTTTTGCCAACGACATCGCAACCAAGTCCAGCCGAATGGGAACAGGCTTTGAACCAGGCGGTCCAAGCTGGCTATACAGAAGCCATCATCATCACCTTGTCTTCAGGAATTTCAGGTGCCTTTCAAACGGCAAAGCTGGTTGCTGATGGTTTCGATGGCCTTGAAGAAATTCTTGTAGTCGATTCCAAATTGACTAACATGGGGCAGGCCAGTCAAGCTTTGTTGGCCGCTAAATTAGCCGAAAAGGGCCGTACTTTGGCCGAAATTGACCAAGCGCTCGCGGCTTTCCGTGAAGACCTGGGCGTTCGTTTGGTCGTCAACGATATTTCGCATCTGAAGCGAACGGGACGCCTATCTCGTGGACAAGCCCTTATTGGCGGTTTATTGAATATTAAACCAATCCTATCCTTTGACATCGTTGGGGATGGAAAGATTGGCGCCGTTGGCAAAGCACGAAAGATGTCTGGGGCAAAGGAACAGATTCAAGAAGCTTTTGAAGACTACCTAAGAGCTGCTGATTTTCCAGTTCGGGCTTATATTATCGATGGTAATAATGCCAAATTAGGGGATAGATGGCTGAAGGACTTTCAGGCCAAGTATCCAACGGTTGCCTTTGATCGCGCCAGCATGGATCCCGTCATTGGTGTGCATACAGGAGATGGGGCAATGGCCGTTATTTGGTCACATGATTGGCAAGTCATGGCAAAAGAAGACTGAAATAGTGATTTAGAGTAAATAAAAAGCCAGCCGAACGGCTGACTTTTTAGTAAGCAGATAAATATTGGTTAATGCCTGACTATCAAGATGGGTTAGGCAACTTTTTTGATACCCAAGGCTGGGTCCAATTCGCCACCGCGACCAGCCAATGAGTAACGCAAGTACTTTTCATTGACGTCAACGGTCATTTCTTCGTCCATTTGATCGGTTGAATAAGGCTTAGCATAGATTTCACCAAGGTTTGAGTCAATCTTCGCACCAAATTCGGACAAATCAGTATCCTTATTGACGAACACGAGGTTAAATGACAAAGCCAAGGTGCAGTTTGCTTCGTCTGAGAATGGGCCAACGCCGTCGTCAAAGTCCAAGACCATCTTGACATCGTCGCCTAAGAACTTCTGCAAACGGTCAGCTGCTGCTGGTGTAAAAGTCAATTTCATAAAATATTCCTCCAATTCATCTTTAAGTAACAAGATTAGTATATAATGTTTAACAATGTTTGTCAATTGGTATAGTTGTTATTTGTTTTATTTTTACGATGACAATAGAGAAAATTCGTGCGACAGACAACTTTTAAGGGGTTTTATAAAAAATGGAAATCAAAAAACATGGAAAAGCTTATCAGATTGTCTATGAGGTTTTAAATGCCGTTACCCATGGTCTTGGCTTTATCTTAGCCATTATCGCCAGTGTCTTTTTAGCGCTGAAAATCGTCCGTGATGGGCAGACGAGTGGCATTGAAATCGCGGCGGTCAGTATTTATTTGACCTCGGTATCACTATTTTTACTGGCTTCGACACTTTTTCACTCACTTGTTTTTACTAGAGCGGCCAAGATTTTTCAATTTATGGATCATGCCGGTATTTACTTTGTGATATTAGGGTCTTATACGCCCTATACTTGGTTAGTTTTGAAGGGTGGTTGGGGAATCGGTATCTGGTCCGCCATTCTATTGATGACCATTGCCGGTCTGATTTATGATTTGTTTCTGGTTGGTCGCTTTCCTTGGTTATCTGTCCTGATTTACCTGGTGATGGGCTGGTTAATTATTATTGCCATGCCATTATTGTGGACTGCTTTATCACCGACTGCCTTTTGGTTACTATTAGCCGGTGGTGTGGTATACTCTCTTGGAACCATTTTTTACCTCGTACCAAAAATTCCCATGGGTCACGTTTACTGGCATGTTTTTGTGCTGGTTGGTGCCGGACTCATGTACTGCTCAATATATCTAACTCTTTAGATTGAAAGAAGGTCAAAAAGATGGAAAAGCTGGATTATCACTTTCAAAGTGCCTGGACAGCCACTGCGTTAAGCAACCTAGAGTCGCCAATTGCAATTGAAAAATCAGCCGTTGTCACGGGTGATGACTGGCAGATTGATTGGACTGATTTTCAAAACACACCGGTCAAGAAGAGTCCGGAAGTGATTGGTGATCAATTTTATTGTCAGGGTCAGCTGATTTTAAACCAGCAAACTTGGAATGTCGTTCGTTTTCATATTCATGATGGCGCTGAACACCTGATTGATGGTCAGCGCGATGCGGCTGAGATTCACATCGTTTGTCAAAATCAGCTTGGCCAAACCATGGTGGTCGGGGCCTTTGCCGAAGTCGACGAAAAGCAACCTGTCATCTTCGCTCCGCTCTTTTCGGAAGAAAAAAAGACCGTCAATTTGCAGGATTTGCTGCCTGTGGAAAAAACGGGCTGCTTTACCTATACGGGCTCGTTAACCACACCGCCGTTGAAAAAAGACATAAATTGGTTCTTGTTAGACAAACCGGTGGGGATAAGTCCTAAAGATTTGGCAACTTTTGCCGAAGCCTATCCGGATAACTACCGGGATTGCCAGCCCTTATCCGGGCGGACGGTGGTTTATCACCACTTATCAACGGTGACTCATTCAAAGTAAGTTCAAAAGCCCTTCGGGCTTTTTTCAATGCCGTTTGTTTTCTTTTTGATCTAAGACTAAAATTGATAGATGTAAAGTGAGCTTCTCTAACAAATGAGGAGCTTCTTTGATTTCATTCGTCATTTAAAAGGGGATTTTTTTCATGACCAATAATTCGCAAATGAATTTTTCGCAGATGAAACGGGCGGCTTTGGTCGTAGCTGCAGCCCTGTTTATGCAAATGCTTGATTCAACCATTGTCACAACAGCGCTACCACAGATTGCAACTGATTTGAAAGTTGCCCAGAGTACAGCCTCATTGCTCGTATCGGTTTATATGCTGTTTTCCGCTATTTTTATTCCATTATCTGGTTGGTTAGCCAAAAAGGTTCGCCGCAAGAACTTATTTTTGATTGCCGTGGGTCTTTTCACTGTCTCATCCGTGCTGGCCGGGCTCTTTAACAATTTGACCTATTTGTTGGTCATGCGGGCTATCCAGGGGATGTCCGGGGCCTTGATGGTGCCCGTCGGCCGCTTAATTATTTTGGAAAATACGGAACCAAAGAAAATGCTCCAAATCCTGTCTTACCTGGTTTGGCCGGCACTCTTGGCACCTGCGATTGCGCCTTTACTTGGGGGTTACGTTATTGCTAGTTTGTCCTGGCATTGGATTTTCTTTTTGAACCTGCCAATTGGCCTGTTAATCATTTTAACGGGTGCATTCTTTATTTTGGATGATAACGAACGGGAAGACTTGCCCTTTGATTTATTTGGTTTCTTGTTGGTGGCAGTTGCCGGTGGTGGCCTTTTGATTGCTTCCGAAATTCTTTCACGTGGACTGTCACTCTTTTTCTGGGGCTTCTTGGTGCTTTTCGTAGCACTCGTCTTTTTGGCCTTGGCCTGGCATCATCTTTCGGCTAGTGACCAACCGCTCTTCTCGCTAGAACCTCTAAAGGTCAAAACTTTCCGTGTCTATGAATCTGGCGGTTCAATCTTTTGGATGACGATTGGTGCGTTGCCATACCTTTTGACCTTGGTTCTGCAGGTCGCTTTCCATTGGTCACCAATTATGGCTGGAACCTATGTCATTTTTATCTTCGTTGGTAATATCGCCATTAAGCCCTTTACCACAGTGATTATTCGCCGTTTAGGCTACAAGTATGCTCTAGTAGTGGCTCTGAGCTTGGCTAGTTTGGCAACGTTGCTGATGGCCGCCTTTCATGCTGATAGCGCCAAGGTCTGGATTGCCTTCGTCGCTTTCGTATCTGGTGTTGGTCGTTCGTTGGCTTTGACGGCTTATAATTCATTGTCTTTCTCGGAACTTTCAAAAGAACAGAAGAATTCAGCCAATACCCTGACATCTGTCCTGCAAATGCTATCACAAGCATTGGGGGTCGGAATTGTCGCAACAATTTTGGCCTTGCTTGGCCAGGTTGTGAAAACCACAACGGCCTACCAGTTAACCTTCTTGATTGTGGGGCTAGTTTCTTTGTATCCGCTCATGGAAGTCTTAACATTGCCGAAGGATGCGGGTGCGCAAACTCTTAGTTAAATTTAATAAAAGAATGCCAAACAGCGTTTTGTTTGGCTTTTTTTATGAAGAAATTTGCTTTTTAGAAGTGGTCTAGTGGATAATAATGAAAATAACAATTATTAGGAGGCGCACATGGTAGCAAAGTATCAAGATGATTTTTATCAAGCGGTCAATCAGGAGTGGCTAAATCAGGCCGAAATTCCAGCCGACAAACCTGTCACCGGCGGTTTTTATGATTTGGCGGATAAGATTGAAGATTTGGAACGGGCCACGGTCAAAGAAATTGAAGCCGGTCAAAAGGCAGTTGCCGCTTTGGACCAGTTTGTTGCCCTCCACCAGTTGACAAAGGACTGGGACCGTCGCGGTCAAGATGAGGCTGGTCAAGTACAGCAATTCTTGCAACCGTTGCTCAAGATTGAAAACTGGGATGACTTCCAAGCAGCCGAAGGCCAATTGATTTTGGATTCTTATACGACACCGCTGTCCTTGACGGTTAGTCCGGATTCAAAAAATACGGCTCGTAACGAATTGTGGTTGGCCAATCCGGGGCTGATTTTGCCTGATACAACCAGTTATCAGGACGAAGACAGCAAAAAGGATTTGTTGGCTACCTGGTCAACAATGGTTGTTGGGCTCTTGCAACGGTTTGGTTTTGCAGAAAAAGAGGCGCAAAAATTAGTTGAAGAGACTTTGGCGTTTGACCAAATTTTGGCGGATAGTGAGAGTTCTCGTGAAACGTTGTCGGATTACTGGAAGAATTATCATCCAACGGCCTTGGCTGATTTGACAGAACAATTCACCGACTATCGAATTGCTGCGGTGATTGAAAAGGTGCTAGGACAAAAGCCGGAAAAGGTCATCATCTTTGATGGGGCATTCTTTGACAAGGCGAACACCATTTATCAAGAAAAGAACTTTGCCTTGATCAAGTCTTGGTCGATTGTTCAAAATATGCTTGATATTGCCAAATTATTGGGAAATCAGAGCCGAATCGATGCCGGTGTCTTTGGGCGAAAGCTGTCTGGTGCCAAGGAAGCGGTTGATGCAGACAAAGCTGCCTTCCGCCAGGCTCGAGCCTTCTTTGCCCAAATCGTTGGTCGTTGGTACGGTCAAACTTATTTTGGCGAGGCTGCTAAAAAAGATGTTGAAAAGATGGTCCAGGATTTGATTGGCGTTTACGATGGCCGCTTTGATCAACAAAAGTGGTTGTCGGCTGCCACGCGTGAAAAGGCCAAGGTGAAGTTGGCTGCCTTGCAAGTCAAAGTTGGATATCCGGATCAGATTCCTGCCTACTTGGAGAATCGTAAAGTCGATGTTCACAAGTCGCTTTTGGAAAACGTGGAAGACTTTTCTAAGGCAGCAGTGGCCGACCACTTTAGTCAGTGGGGACAGGCACCCGATACGAGTCGCTGGGAAATGCCAGGGGACCTTGTGAATGCCTATTATTCACCTGAATTTAATCAAATTGTCTTCCCAGCAGCCATTTTGCAAGCACCATTTTACGATTACCACCAATCATCAAGCCAAAACTTTGGTGGCATTGGGACGGTGATTGCTCATGAAATTACTCATGCCTTTGATACTAACGGTGCCCGTTATGATGAACATGGAAACTTGAAGGAGTGGTGGACAAAGAAAGACTTTGAACACTTCGAGCAGAAGACACAAGCGGTTGTTGCTGCTTTTGATGGTCAAGATTCAGCAGGGGCTAAGATTAATGGCCACCTAACGGTTTCCGAAAACGTTGCTGATTTGGGCGGGGTCTCGGCCGCTTTGGCAGCCGCTAAGGAACAAAAGGACTTTGATGCCAAAGCCTTCTTTGAAAACTTTGCCACATTGTGGCGGCAAAAGGCAGCACCGGCTTACCTTGCTATGTTAGCGAAGATTGATGTCCATGCACCAGCGAAGTTGCGGACGAACGTTATCTTGCCGAACTTTGATGACTTCCAACAAACTTATGGCGTTCAGGTGGGGGATGGCATGTGGTTGGATCCTGAAAAGCGCATTCAAATTTGGTAATACGTTCAAGTTTTTTCCTCAATTGAACAAAGCGGGGTGAGGGCTATTCACCTTGTTCGAAAAAATAGAAAAAGTCAGTTACAAATCTGGCCACGAAACATTCGTGTGGGCAAATTCTCGCAACTGGCTTTTTCTTTTTGTTTTGCATTAACGGCAAAGGACGTTATTTTTTGGAATAATTACTGAAAAATAATCAGAAAAATCAGAAAAAAGACTTGCCACCTGCAATAATTCTTGTTATTATAGAATAGTTGTTTAGCAAACGGGAGTGTAGCGAAGTCTGGCTAAACGCGACGGACTGTAACTCCGTTCCTTCGGGTTCGTAGGTTCGAATCCTACCGCTCCCATTGCCTCGCTTCAGGCAAAATAGAAGCATTGCCCCTTGGCCAAGTGGTAAGGCAGAGGTTTTTGGTACCTCCATGCGCTGGTTCGATCCCAGCAGGGGCAACTAAGACGCCGGTTCAGTGATGAGCCGGTTTTTTTGTCGTCTTTTTTTCTGATTTTCTTAAAAAATCAGTTTTGGTGAGTATCTGATTTAGAATCGTTATTTTTTGACGTCTTTCGACAATAAAATTCTATGAGACCCCAAGACATTTACAGCTTTTTGCTTTATAATTGGTCTTGTTTAAACAAAGAATATTTGGAGGCAATTATGGCAAAATTAGCAGTAACTGACTTGGCCGTGAGCGGCAAGAAGGTTTTGATGCGTGTGGACTTTAATGTCCCTATCAAAGATGGTGTGATTGGTAACGATAACCGAATCGTAGCCGCATTACCAACAATCAAGCACGTTATCGCCGAAAACGGCCGTGCAATCTTGTTCTCACACTTGGGTCGAATCAAGTCAGAAGAAGACAAGCCAGGTTTGTCACTTGAACCAGTAGCAAAGCGCTTGGGCGAATTGCTTGGACAAGAAGTTATTTTTGTTCCTGAAACACGTGGTGCTCAATTGGAACAAGCTATTGCTGATTTGAAGGACGGTCAAGTATTGATGGTCCAAAACACTCGTTATGAAGATGTTCATGACGGTGAACAAGTTAAGCTTGAATCAAAGAACGACCCTGAATTGGGTAAGTACTGGGCTTCACTTGGTGATGACATGTTCATCAACGATGCCTTTGGAACTGCTCACCGTGCCCATGCTTCAAACGTTGGAATCGCTTCAAACGTTGACCAAGCTGCAGCCGGCTTCTTGATGGAAAAGGAAATCAAGTTCTTGGGTGACGCTGTTGATACACCAAAGCGTCCATTCGTTGCCATCATTGGTGGTGCCAAGGTTTCTGACAAGATTGAAGTTGTTCAATCATTGTTGAAGAAGGCTGACAAGGTTATCATCGGTGGTGGAATGGCTTATACTTTCGATGCTGCCAAGGGCAACAAGATTGGAAAGTCATTGTTTGAAGCCGACAAGGTTGACTTGGCTAAGGAATTGATGGCAGAAGCAGGGGACAAGTTGGTTTTGCCAATCGATGCTGTTGCTGCTGACAACTTTGCCAACGATGCTAAGACAGTGACTGTTGATTCAGACGCTGGTATCCCTGACGGTTACATGGGCTTGGACATTGGTCCTAAGTCAATTGACTTGTTCAAGAAGGTTTTGTCAGATGCCAAGACGGTCGTATGGAACGGCCCAATGGGTGTCTTTGAAATGGAAAACTTTGCCAAGGGAACCTTGGCAATCGGAAACGCCTTGGTGGATGTAACCAAGAATGGTGGTACAACCATCGTTGGTGGTGGTGACTCAACTGCCGCTGTTCAAGCTTTGGGTGTTGCTGACCAATTGTCACACATCTCAACTGGTGGTGGCGCATCTTTGGAATACTTGGAAGGTAAGACTTTGCCAGGTATCCAATCATTGACTGATAAGTAAAAAACGATTTGAAACCAAGCCATTTTGTGCTTGGTTTTTTTATACATAAAATCCGAATTCTTCCTAATAAGTCTGTTAAAATAGAAGCTAATCGTGGGAGAGAAAACGAACAAAAAGTTTGAATTTGTTTGTTATTTATACTCTTTATAAATAGAAGAAATTAGCGTATAATGACAACAACTTATTTTCGAGAGGTGCACCGTGTCAAAAGAGCAATTAGTCAATGAACAAGCCTATTTAGACCAAACCCTGGGAAAGATTACCGATTCCCTGGAAAGTACCAAAGAGGAGATTAAAAAATCCAAAGGGTCACTGGCAGACGTCGCCAGCGCCTGGGACGATGTCCGGGTCAAAACCAGTACTTATTCTGGCATTGTTGAAACGGCCATGTCCGTCCGTCAACAGCAACAAGCCATTGCAGAGCGTGAAGCAGCCCAGTCACGGGCTGAAGTCCGCTATCAGACCTTATCGAAGCAAATCGTTAAGCCTTATTTTGCTCGCATCGACTTTACTGATCCCAGTGAGGAGAATCAAGAGCCTGAGTCAATCTATATTGGTTTAGCTTCTTATTCCGATGATAATGGTCGTTTCTACATTTATGATTGGCGGACCCCGGTTGCCTCCATCTACTATGATGGTGGCTTGGGTGATGTCGAATACTTGACGCCAGTCGGCCCACAAAAAGCCGACGTTTCTTTGAAGCGTCAGTTTGAAATTGAAGATGGGGTCATTGTGACCCTCTTTGATACCGAAGAGGCCATTGGGGATGCCATGCTCCTCAACGCCTTGTCCGGTGAGTCTTCCACTAAGATGAAGTCGATTGTCACGACGATTCAAAAGGAACAAAACAAAATTATTCGAAATACGGATGCTGATTTGCTCTTCGTACAGGGGGCAGCAGGGTCTGGGAAGACGGCCGCCATTATGCAGCGAGTGGCTTACTTGCTTTACCGTTATCGCGGTAAGTTGAACTCTGGCCAGGTTGTGATGTTCTCACCCAACCAGTTGTTTAATGACTATGTGGACCAAGTTTTGCCTGAATTAGGGGAACAGAACCTGGTTCAATTGACCTTCTTCCAATACGCTTCCCGGCGTCTGCCCCGGTTCTCTGTTCAGACTTTGGCAGAGCGGTTTGAAAAATCAGTGGAACACGAAAAGATTGAACGGATGCTTGGCTCTTTGCAGATGTTTGAGGCAACAAAGGCCTACGCGGAATCCCTCAATGAAAAGGGACTGGCTGCGCGCAGCCTGAACTTCCGTGGCGAACCACTGATTTCCAAAGAAAAAATCCTAGAAATTTACTATCAATATAATAGTAATTACAAGTTGTCACAGCGCTTGGAAGCTACTCAGGACTCCTTGCTACGGTCACTGCGAGCCCAAGTCAGTCACCAGATGAAGCAGGACTGGGTTGAATTAGCCATTGAAAACCTCTCTAAGGAAGAATATGACGAATTGGTTGGCGCTGGTGCTACCCGTTTGGGGGATGACCAGGAGGGCGACGCCGCAGCAATGACTCGTCGTCACCAACTTGGTGCCGGTCCGCAGGAGCGCGAGTTTAAATCAGATAAGCAGGAAAGAAATTTCCTCGCCAAAAAGATTACGACACAGGCTTTGCGCCCCTTGGCGAAGAAGATTCGTCGCTCTGGCTTTATCAACATCAACACGCAGTTTGTTGACTTCTTAAAGGCCTTGCCAAAGTTCTTGTCCTTAGATGATTTTGGCGTAACAGAAGACGAATGGCAGTCATATCTGAACGAAGTCGTAGCAAACTTAAAGAAGCACGAATTAACGTTGGCAAACACAACGATTTACCTGTATTTGTATGACTTAATTACTGGTAAGCACGGTCAACGCGACATTCGTTACCTCTTTATCGATGAAATTCAGGACTATACGCCATTCCAGCTGGCCTTCTTGAAGTTCTCCTTCCCAAATGCTAAATTTACCGTTTTGGGTGACTTAAACCAGGCCATTTTCACACAAGACTGGGCAAATAGCCTTGAAGAAGACTTTGCCTCACTCTTCGATCCCGCTAAGGTGGAATTGATTGATTTAACTCAGACCTACCGGTCAACGGAACAAATCACGAATTTCTCCAAGGAATTGTTGGCTAATGGAAAGGCGATTGAGGCCTTTAACCGTGAAGGTGAAATACCCGTCTTGAAGATGGCAAAAACGACTGACCAGGCTGTTGACTTGGTCAAGGAACAACTGGCCGAAAACGCGGCTGATGGTGAAAAAACGGCGATTATCACTCAAACACTGGATGCTGCAAGAGAATTGGCTCAGCAGCTGTCTGACACGAAGGTGACGTTGATTCACTCTGAAAATCAGCGCTTGGCGCCAGGTGCCGTGATTATTCCATCATACCTGGCCAAGGGCTTGGAATTTGACGCGGTGATCATTTGGCAGGCGGATGCTGCTCACTACGAAAAGGAAGACCAGCAGCGCTTGCTGTATACGGTCGCCTCTCGCGCAATGCACCGTCTGACGATGATTGGTCAGGGTCAGGTGTCACCATTGATTGCTGCAGTACCAAAGGCCCTTTACGCCACAGTGGAGGAGTAAGCATGACAAATTTAGTTGAAAAAATTTATGAGGCCCATCATGGTTCTTTTTTAACGGTTGGAATGACCGGATCAGTTGCTGTTGGTAAATCGACTTTGGCGGCGGAATTGGCCCAGGGTCTGCAAGACCGAGGACTCGTAGCGACGGTGGTTTCAACGGATGACTTTTTGAAAACCAACCAAGTCTTAAAGGATGAGGGGATTTTTGATCAAAAGGGCTTCCCGCAAAGTTATTATTTGCAGGATTTAGTTCAGTTGATTGAAAACTTTAAGGCTGGCATGACAAATCAGGTCATTAACCGCTATTCACAAACCTGGGCCGATATTGTGCCGGGTGAAAAGCAAGAAATTAGTCGACCAGACGTCTTAATTATTGAGGGTGTCGTTGCCCTTCAATTACCGGCAGAAAACCTTGATCAAACGGTTTTTGTCGAAGCGGATATGAACGATATTAAGGACTGGTACTTGGAACGTAACTTCTTGGCAACGGTGAAGGCAAGCAACCAGCCGCAGTCTTGGCGTTACCAGTACAAGGACATGGCGATTAAGGACTTTTACGACCTTGCTTTATCCGTTTGGGAGAAGACAAATCAGGTCAATTATGATCGCTATATCCAAAAAACACGGGCGGATGCCGACCTGATTTTACAGCTTGATCGCTACCATCATCCTGTTTCTTTAACGATGGGTTCTCGATCACAGAACTAGAAGACCGAATGTTCGGAAATTTGACAGGGGTCATTTCCATTGGTAAGATTGTTGCTTGGGTTTAGAATATTAGAAAAATAACAAATTATGGGTTAAAGTATCCATAGGCAACAAATTTTATTTGCACAACAAATGGAGGAAGAACATGGCAGAAAATACTGACATGAATGGAAAGCCGATTAATCGCGCGGCCATGATGGCCCTGTTGATGATCGGATCTTTTATCATTATTATCATGCAGACGTCATTGGGAACAGCTTTGCCAACCTTGATGACTGCTTTTAATGTCGATACGGCGACGGTTCAATGGCTGACAACCATCTTTTTGATGGTTAACGGTATTATGGTGCCTGTTTCCGCCTTTTTGACGACGAGAATTCCAACGAAGTATCTGTATCTATCTGCTTTGGTGGTCTATACGATTGGTACGGCAGTGGCTTACGTGACGCCAACGAATGCCTTTTGGCTGTTAATGGTCGCTCGTGCATTGCAGGCGATTGCTGCTGGAATCGTGATGCCACTGATGCAGGTTGTGGCCTTAACGCTTTTTGATGCCAAGTCACGCGGTAAGGCATTGGGAATGGTTGGTTTGGTCATCGGAATGGCCCCAGCTATTGGCCCAACATTGACTGGTTGGATTTTGGATTCAAAGCATGATGTCTTGGGGATGACAGTTGGTGGTGACTGGCGATCAATTTTTGGTATGGTCTTGCCACTGGCTGTGATTGTCCTCGTTTTGTCGATTGTTTACTTCCGCAATGTTTTGGAAACGCGTAAGGTTAGTTTGGATATCCGCTCGTTGATTGAATCAACGGTTGGGTTCGGTTTGGTTCTTTTTGGCTCAGCCATGGTTTCAAATTATTCTTGGACAAACTTTACTTGGGTTTTGGCACCAATGATTGTTGGGGTCTTAGTGATTGCTGAGTTCGTACGTCACCAACTCCACATGGAAAAGCCATTCTTGGACGTTTCTGTCTTTAAAAATAAGCAATTTGCTTTGACGTCAGCCTTGGTTGCCTTGACCTTTATCGCCATGATTGGTGTTGAGATGGTTTTGCCAATCTATATGCAACAGGTTCGTGGTTTGTCAGCCTTGAATTCGGGTCTGACACTTTTGCCTGGTGCTTTGATGATTGGGGTCATGTCACCAATTGCTGGTTATTTCTATGACCTTTATGGGGCAAAGCGCTTGGCTGCCTTTGGTTTTGCCATGATTTTGCTGGGAACGATTCCGTTCCAATTCTTGACTGAAACAACACCAACGATTTATATCACGGCCTTGTACATGGTTCGAATGATGGGTGTTGGGATTACGATGATGCCATTAACGTCATCTGCTATGGGTGCCTTGCACCTCAATCAAACGGCGCAGGGAACTGCGGTTAACAACACGGCTCGTCAGATTGCGGCCTCATTGGGAACGGCAATTCTTGCTTCCGTGATGCAGTCACAAATTAATAATAACTTGCCAAGCGATTCTTTGAAGACGGCCGATCCGATTGCCTATGGCTCAAAGGCCTTACAGGCCAGCTTGGATGGTTTCCATGCGTCCTTCCTCTTGGCCGCTTGCTTTGCTTTGCTAGCCTTTGCACTGTCATTTTTGATGCATAAGGGTAAGGTTGAGCCAAAGCCAGCAGCAGGAAAGGAGAACTAAGATGATTATCTTTATTCTATTTATTTTTGTTATCTTAGCTTTTGTCTCACTGATGATGATTCAGGATATGAGAAAGCGGATTATTGCTGTTGCTGTTTCTTTTCTAATCGTGATTACCTCAGTTGTTTTAATCATCGCCAATATGCATGATCATTTTGGAATGAAGGTGCAAACAATGACGACCAAGCAGCAAATTTATTCTGTTCAGGGTCAAAATATCTATGGCGTTTTGTCCTACCAACAAGTTGGCACGTCTGGTAAGGAAAAGGTCTTTATTTACCGAGACACTTCGACAAGTACAACGCCAACGGTGGCCAAGCCTGATTTGAAGACCAAGACGGCCATCCAAAATGTTCAAGGAAATCAAGCTTTTAAGGTGACAACTTCTAAGAACTATGTTTACCGCAACGGCTTCTATAAGTTTATGTTTGCCATCTCAGGTAACAACCATGACTTGAAGTCACGTCAGGTAACTTACCAAGTGCCACCAACATGGTTGGCACTCTCATCACAAGATGGGGAACGTTTGAAGAGTATTGTTTCGGGAATGGCTAACCAAGCGGACTTTATTCAATGGTTCCAACAGGTTAAGTCACAATCCCAAACCGATCCGGATGGAGCAGCGCAAACTGCCGTTTCTTATTATCAAAATCTCTTAGCTAATAATCATTAAAAATTAGTTAAAAGGAAGTTGTACTTTTTAATTAAACTAGTATGATTCCACCTAAATTAAGTGAAAAATATTGCTTAGTCTTGATTTCTATGTTACAGTAACAATGTAATTTAGGTTTTGATTTTGATTTGTTTTTTTCGGAAGGCGTCATACCAACAATTCTTAATTACAACTACAATTTTGGGATGACCCAAGGAGAAACAATCATGGAAAAAGGCACTGTAAAGTGGTTTAACAGCGAAAAGGGCTACGGCTTCATCACACGCGAATCAGGCGAAGATGTGTTTGCACACTTCTCAGCAATCCAAGGTGACGGTTTCAAGACTTTGGAAGACGGCCAAGCCGTAACTTTCGATGTTGAAAACTCAGACCGCGGTTTGCAAGCTGTTAACATCGTAAAGGACTAATTATTTAGTCTTTGTCTAAAAACTCGGGAAATTTTTCCCGGGTTTTTTCTTTGGAATAAATTCAATTCAAAGACCAAATGTTGTATAATAGCAAGGAATCTTATTGTAATAATCAAAGGAGCATGGAAATGGCAAAATTAGTTTTGATCCGTCACGGTCAAAGTGAATGGAACGCATTAAACCTCTTTAATGGTTGGATTGACACCAAGTTGTCTGACAAGGGAATTGACCAAGCTAAGCAAGCTGGAGCACTCTTGAAGGAAGAAGGATTGGTTTTTGACCAAGCTTATACTTCTGTTTTGACACGTGCTATCACGACTTTGCACTACGCATTGGAAGAAGCTGGCCAATTGTACGTCCCGGAAGAAAAGTCATGGCGTTTGAACGAACGTCACTATGGCGCTTTGCAAGGACAAAACAAGGCAGAAGCCGCTGAAAAGTGGGGCGACGATCAAGTGCACATCTGGCGTCGTTCATACGATGTTTTGCCTCCATTGCTTGAAAACTATGAAGAAACAGTTGAAGTTCAGGGTAAGACTTATCCTGCCTTTGACGCCCGTTATGCTGATGTTCCTTTCGGAGAATTGCCATTAGGTGAAAACTTGAAGGTTACTTTGGAACGAGTATTGCCATTCTACGAAGCCAAGATCAAGAAGGACTTGGAAGAAGGCAAGAACGTTGTGATCGCAGCTCACGGTAACTCATTGCGTGCCTTGGCTAAGCACTTGGAAAAGATTTCAGATGATGACATCTTGAACCTTGAAATTGCTAACGGCCAACCAATCGTTTATGACTTGGCAGATGATTTGTCAATCAAGTCAAAGAAGACGTTGGGCGCATAAAGTCAACAAAAAGCCTGTCTGGGAAGAGTATTCCCCGGTGGGCTTTTTATTAGGATTTTTTAGATAAAGGTAAAAAATATGGAAGAAAAACAGCAAAGGCAGCCGATTTACGACTTACATGAACGGCCTCCGTTTTTTCAATTAATTGGGTTGTCACTACAACACTTGTTTTCAATGTTTGGAGCGACGATTTTAGTGCCACTTTTGGTTGGTTTAAATCCTGGTGTCGCCCTTTTTTCATCAGGTGTTGGAACATTAATTCACTTGCTAACAACGAAAGGTAAGGTTCCCGCTTATATGGGATCTTCTTTTGCCTTTATCATCCCAATGGCTTCGATGATGAAGACCATTGGCTATCCGGCCGTTGGTCAGGGCGTTGTTTCAGTTGGAATTGTTTACTTGATTATTTCATTGATTGTTTGGCGAGTCGGTTCTGCTTGGATTGATAAAATTTTTCCACCAGAAGTTGTTGGACCGGTGATTTTGGTGATTGGTCTTTCATTGGCTGCGACAGCAGCCCAATCAGCGACGGAACTTAATGGCCACTATGACATCAAGGTCTTTCTAGTTGCTGGCGCAACGTTGTTAGTCACGATTTTTGCCAATATGTATCTCGGTGGCTTTTTGGGCCTAATTCCAGTGTTAATTGGCATTATCTTTGGTTACTTGTTGGCTTTGGCACTTGGCTTAGTGGACCTGAGTCCTGTTGCTAGCGCCCACTGGTTTGCGCTACCAAAGTTTGATTTTCTCTTTTCCGGCCATAATGGCCTTTCTTGGCACTTTTATCCAATGGCCGTCTTGACCATGGCCCCCTTAGTTTTGGTGACCTTATCGGAGCATTTAGGCCACTTGTTGGTTCTTTCTAAAATTACTGGTCAAGACTTCTTTGAAAATCCTGGTTTACACAAGACATTGGCCGGTGA
Organism: Fructobacillus tropaeoli; assembly: GCF_016860625.1. Lineage (NCBI taxonomy): Bacteria > Bacillati > Bacillota > Bacilli > Lactobacillales > Lactobacillaceae > Fructobacillus > Fructobacillus tropaeoli. The sequence goes on along the minus strand of NZ_BOJU01000003.1, from coordinate 233,699 downwards.
CGGAGCAGCCTCTGTCTTTGCTGGTTTAGTTGGTGGCCCAGCCGTTACTTCTTATGGTGAAAATATTGGAGTGATGCAGCTTTCACGTGTTTACTCTGTCTGGGTGATTGGTGGTGCCGCCGTCTTAGCTGCTGGATTTGCTTTCATTGGTAAGCTGTCGGCTTTGATTGGAACGGTCCCTGGTGCCGTTACTGGCGGTGTTGGCTTTATGCTGTATGGTGTGATCGCTGCGGCTGGCGTGCAAGTAATTGTTGACAATAAAGTTGATTATGGACAAAAGCGGAACTTAATGATTGCCGGTCCAGTGATGGTTGTTGGAATTGGAAACTTCCATTTAGCGCTTGGTTCACAAGTGGACTTCTCTGGTGTCGCATTAGCGACTGTTCTCGGAATCATTCTGAATTTGATTTTGCCTAAGGTGGCAAAATCAGACCGCTAAAGTCCTGATTTAATGGAGTTTTATCAACACTTTCCTTATTTTGTTGTTTAATTAGGTTACGATTAAAACAAAATAAAAAATGTTGTGAAATTCCAACAAAGTTGCTTGTATTTGAGAACTTTGACGAGTATTATTGGGGATATATTTTGAGGAGTGCGCCCAACGCCTTGCATCAAAATAAGTTCTTTAGAAAGGAGAAAATCGATGGATGAACCAACATCAACCTTTACCTTGTTGGGTCTAACCTTTAACTGGACGACGATTATTTCAACGCTTTTGGCAATGTCAATCGTGGTTTTGGTAGCGGTTTTGATGACTCGAAAAGTGGGTATTCGTCCAAGCCGAGGGCAGAACGCAATTGAGTATGTCTTAGATTTTGTTCGCGGAATCTTAGGCGACCAGTTGCCGGCCAATTTGGCCCGACAATTCGGTCTCTATTCCTTCACCCTTTTCTTGTTTTTGATTGTTGCAAACGAGATGGGCTTGCTGTTGCAAGTTAAGATGGGTAATGGCGTTACTTATGTTAAGTCGCCAACAGCTGACCCATTATTTGCCTTTACATTGGCGATTATGTCGTTGATGCTTGCCCATGGAACAGGTGTGAAGACACTTGGTTTGGGTGGCTATCTGAAGAACATGTTCTTCGAACCCTACGTTGCGATGTTTCCTTTGAATGTGGTTGAGCAGTTTACGAACTTCTTGACCCTTGCTTTGCGGCTCTTTGGAAATATCTTCGCCGGCGAATTGATGTTAAATTTGCTCGCAAGCATGGCTTGGGGAACTCACCTAAATGGGTTCTGGATTATCCTAGCCTTCCCATTGGAAATTGCATGGCAGGGATTCTCACTACTAATTGGTGGAATTCAAGCCTATGTCTTTGTCATGTTGACCGCCGTCTTTACGGCTCAGTTATCTGGCAATGAATAGGATTGACTTGGTCTAGCACAGCGTTAGGCCACACGCGGGAGCGTTATCATCCAAACCGAAAGAAAAAAACGCGGAGCGTTTTAGCATTAAAGGAGAATTACAATGGATTTACACAACTTAGGCGTAATCGCAGCCGGGATTGCCTTTGCGGGATCTGCCATCGGTGGTGGTATCGGGGTCGGTGTGATGTACTCACAGTTCTTAGCTGGAATGTCTCGCCAACCTGAATTGGCTAACAAGCTTTTGTCACGTGCCTTCTTGGGATTGGCCTTGGCTGAAGCCACACCAATTATCGTTTTGGGTATGGCCTTCACACTTATCAACAAGTAATAGTCCCAGAGGGAGGAAAAAATGATGGTTCCAACACTATCAATGACAAAGGCCATGCCTTTAGGTGATATGGTCTTCATTATCGTCGCTTTCCTTACTCTGATGGTCATCTTGAAGCACGTTGCTTACGGTCCTTTAACGAAGGCATTGGATGCACGTGCAGATAAAATTAACAACGATTTGGATAGTGCCCAAAAGGCAAACGAAGATGCAGCCAAGTTGGCTGCACAACGTGAACAGGAATTGGCTGACGGCAAAGACCAAGCCAGTCAAGTGATTAGCGCTGCTAAGAAATCAGCTAAGGACCAGTCAGAAGCTCTCTTGAAGACTGCTAATGACCAGGCCTTAAGCTTGCGTAAAGCAGCTGAAAATGATGCTGATCAGTTGAAGACTGAGGCGTTGGCTTCTGCCAAGAAGGATGTTGCAGACTTGTCTGTAACAATTGCATCTAAATTGATTCAAAAGAATTTATCTGCTGATGATCAGCGGTCTTTGATTGATGCCTATTTGGCAGACTTAGACCAGCAGTAAGGGGGGCGTATGGCCAAGCAAAAAGAAAAAATTGTTAACCAATACGCCCAAGCAATCTTGGCTTATGCAGACGAACACAATGTTTTAGAAAACATTAGTGCAGACTTGCTAGCCATTCGTTCAGTGGTTGTCGCTGAACCAAAATTAACTTCTTTGTTAACAGCACAGACAATTTCTGATGCTGACCAAGGTGGGTTAGTTGATGCGCTGACGCAAGGCGCAGATAATGCAGTGGTGAACTTGGTTAAAATTCTTTTGGCCCACCACCATTTCGCATATTTGCCTGCAGTAGTTGATCGTTTCTTTGACCTTTACCAGCAAAGTCAAGGCATTCAGGCCGTGACCATCACCACAGCAGTGGAAGCTGATGAAGACCAAAAAGAGCGGTTGTCAAATGCTTTTAAGAAGCAAAGTGGCGCAAAGAAAATCCAAGCAACCTATAAAGTCGATCAAGACATTATTGGGGGCGTGGTAATGCAATCGAAGTCGTTGTTAATTGACGGCTCATTGCAGACAAAGATTGCCAAAATGAGGGCAGAGTTACTAGGTTAGTGAGGAAAAGACATGGCGATTCAAGCTGAAGAGATTTCTGCTTTAATTAAGCAACAGCTCGAAAAGTTCGACACAAAACTGACTGTAGAAGAAATTGGTACTGTTACCTATATCGGAGATGGAATTGCACGAGCTACTGGTTTGGCAAATGCCCTTTCTGGTGAATTGGTCGAATTTACAAACGGCGAATTCGGAATGGTCCAAAACTTGGAAGAGAGCGAAGTCGGAATTATCGTTTTGGGTAGTTCAGATGGTATCCGCCAAGGTGATACAGTTAAGCGAACTGGACACATCATGGAAGTGCCAGTTGGTGAAGAACTTATCGGGCGCGTCGTCAACGCATTGGGACAACCAATTGACGGATTAGGCGACTTGAAAACAACGAAGACACGACCAATCGAAGTAAAGGCTCCTGGTGTCATGGAACGTAAGTCCGTTTCAGAACCTTTGCAAACTGGAATTAAGGCCATTGATGCCTTGGTTCCAATCGGACGTGGACAACGTGAATTGATCATTGGTGATCGTAAGACTGGAAAGACTTCAATTGCCATTGATACAATTTTGAACCAAAAAGACCAAGACATGATTGTTGTTTATGTCGCTATTGGTCAAAAGGATTCAACTGTTCGTGAACAAGTTGAAACTTTGAAGAAGATGGGCGCAATGGATTACACGATTGTTGTTAATGCCGGCCCATCTGAAGCTGCCGCTTTGTTGTACTTGGCTCCTTATGCTGGTGCAGCCATGGGTGAAGAATTCATGTACAACGGCAAGCACGTCTTGATTGTCTTTGATGATTTGTCAAAGCAAGCAACGGCCTACCGTGAGATATCTTTGATCTTGCGTCGTCCGCCTGGACGTGAAGCTTACCCTGGTGATGTCTTCTACTTGCACTCACGTTTGCTTGAACGTGCAGCCAAGTTGTCAGACGAACTCGGTGGTGGATCAATGACTGCTTTGCCAATCATTGAAACACAGGGTGGTGACGTTTCTGCATATATCCCAACCAACGTGATTTCAATCACCGATGGTCAGATTTTCTTGGATTCCGACTCATTCTACGCCGGTATTCGTCCTGCCATCGATGCCGGAACATCTGTTTCCCGTGTTGGAGGGGATGCCCAGATTAAGGCAATGAAGAAGGTTTCTGGTACTTTGCGTTTGGACTTGGCTTCCTTCCGCGAATTGGAATCTTTCGCTCAATTCGGTTCTGACTTGGATGCGGCAACACAAGCTAAGTTGGGTCGTGGAAAGCGCACTGTTGAAATCTTGAAGCAACCTTTGCACGCGCCAATGTCTGTTCAGCATCAAGTCTTTGTCTTGTATGCCTTGACACACAGCTTCTTGGATGACGTGGCAATCGAAGATTTGCAACGCTTCCAAGATGAATTTGTTTCATACTTGGATGCTAGTCAAAAGGACTTGTTGGACGAAATCGTCACAACAAAGGCCTTGCCAGACGAATCTAAGATGGATGCTGCAGTGAAGAGCTTTAAGGATGGCTTTGCTGGCTCAGTTGACCAATAAAAGGAGGCAACATGGCTTCTTTACAAGATATTAAACGGCGAATTGGCTCAACAAAAAAGACTCGGCAGATTACAGCCGCAATGCAGTTGGTTTCAACTGCAAAGCTAAGTAAGATTCAAAATTCGGCAACCGGTTATCATGAATATGCTAACCGTTTGAAGGCAGTTGTGGGCCACTTAATTGAGGCGCACGTGTTGGACAATGTCGATTCTGCTCATTTACCAATGGTTGCTAAGCGGCCGGTAAAGAAGACGGGAATCTTGCTTGTGACCTCAGACCGAGGTTTAGTTGGGTCTTATAACGCCAACATCATCAAGGAAACCAATGCCTTGATGGAAAAGCACAACTTAACCAAAGAAAATACTGTGATCTTAGCAATTGGTGGTAACGGGGCTGATTTTTACAAGCAACGTGGCTTCTCAATTGCCTTGGAACACCGCGGTATTTCCGATGTCCCAACCTTCAATGAAATTCGCCAACTGTTAAAGACGGTGATTTCATTGTATGAAGCGGAAGCCTTTGATTCTTTGCACTTGGTTTACAATCACTTTGTGAACCGCTTGGAATCAGAGCAACGCAACACGCAATTATTGCCATTGACAAAGGACATTTTGGAAGACATGGATGATAGTCACGAACACGTGGCAGCTGACTTTGAAGTTCAATCAGCCTATGATTCCGAACCTGATTCAACTGCAGTTTTGAACGTGGTTTTGCCTCAATACATCCAATCATTGGTTTTCGAAGCCGTATTGGATGCTAAGACGGCGGAACATGCCGCATCATCAACGGCGATGTCATCGGCAACCGACTCAGCCGACGATTTGATTGGAACGTTAGGTTTGCAATATAACCGTGCGCGTCAAGCTCAAATCACGACTGAAATCACCGAAATTACTGGTGGTTTGGTTGCTTTGGAATAAGCTAATCGCAGCATCTTTGCTGATTTTTAAGCAGCAAAGCTTTGAATTTGAAAGGAAACAACGATGACTACTGGAAAAGTCGTACAAGTGATCGGTCCAGTTGTTGATGTTGCCTTTGAAGAAGGGCAAGTTGTTCCTGAAATCAACAACGCCTTGTTGGTTGATTTAGGATCTGACAAAACATTGACGGTTGAAGTTTCTTTGGCTTTGGGAAACGGTGTTGTCCGTACCATCGCCATGGACTCAACTGATGGATTGCAACGCGGCATGGCCGTGACCGATACCGGTAAGCCCATTGAAGTTCCCGTAGGGGAAGCTACTTTGGGTCGAGTTTTCAACGTCTTGGGTGAACCAGTGGATAATGCAGGTGCCGTCGACTCTTCAGTCGCACGCCACCCAATTCACCGTGATGCCCCTGAATTTGATGAACTTGCAACTTCAACGGAAATTTTGGAAACAGGAATCAAGGTTATTGATCTCCTGGCACCATATATCCGTGGTGGAAAGATTGGGCTCTTCGGTGGAGCCGGGGTTGGAAAGACTGTTCTGATCCAAGAATTGATCCACAACATTGCCCAAGGGCACAATGGTATTTCTGTCTTTACTGGTGTCGGGGAACGTACCCGTGAAGGTAACGACATGTACCACGAAATGAAGGAATCTGGCGTTTTGAAGCAAACTGCCATGGTTTATGGTCAAATGAACGAACCTCCTGGTGCACGTATGCGTGTTGCCTTGACTGGTTTGACAATGGCCGAATCATTCCGTGATAACGAAGGTAAGGACGTTTTGCTCTTTATCGATAACATTTACCGTTTCACGCAAGCTGGATCTGAAGTTTCTGCCCTTTTGGGTCGTATTCCTTCAGCCGTTGGTTACCAACCAACGTTGGCTTCTGAAATGGGCCGTTTGCAGGAACGAATCACTTCTACTAAGAAGGGTGCCGTTACTTCAATTCAAGCCGTTTATGTGCCAGCCGATGATTATACCGACCCCGCACCTGCAACGACTTTCGCCCACTTGGATGCCACAACCAACTTGGAACGTTCATTGACGCAACAGGGTATCTATCCTGCCGTTGATCCTTTGGCATCAACTTCTTCAGCTTTGGACCCACAAGTTGTTGGTCAAGAGCACTATGAAGTTGCCACTGAAGTGCAACGGACTTTGCAACGTTACCGTGAATTGCAAGATATTATTGCAATTTTGGGTATGGATGAATTGTCAGACGAAGAGAAGGTTACTGTTAACCGTGCTCGTCGTATCCAATTCTTCTTGTCACAACCATTCTCAGTTGCGGAAACCTTTACTGGTGTGAAGGGTGAATATGTTCCTGTTTCAGAAACTGTTCGCTCATTTAAGGAAATCTTGAACGGTCAGTATGATAACTTGCCTGAAGATGCCTTCCGTAACGTCGGCGCTATCGAACAAGTGGTTGATAAGGCCAAGACGATGGCCCAATAAGGGGGTAATCCATGGCTGATGAAGAAACAAGCTCACGGGGAATCACAGTTAAGATTGTGACCCCTGAAGGCCAAGTCTACGACCAAGACCAAGTTGAAATTGCTGTCATTAATACACAGGGTGGACAACTTGGAATTATGGCCGGCCATGAACCAATTTTGGCCGCCATGGCCATTGACGAAATGTTGGTTAAAAAAGACCAGCAAGAAAAGTCACTCGCCGTTAACGGTGGCGTGGCTGAGTTTTCTAATAATCTGTTGACGGTTATCGCCGACAGTGCGGAAACTGCTGATAATATCGATGTGAATCGTGCTGAAAGTGCCAAGGAACGTGCGCAAGCTCGTTTGGACCATGCACAAGAAATCAAGAACCAACATGAAATGGATATGGCTCGTGTCGCTTTGATGCGTGCCGTTAACCGAATTCACGTTGCTTCAATTCGCTCAGGTCGTTAAAATCAAAAAGGGAGTTAGCTGTTAGCTGACTCCTTTTTTTGTCGTTTAAATTAAAAATCAGTGGGTCTGAGCCCAAGCTGATTTATCAGCAAAAGTTTTGCTCTAATGGGTTCTTATCATAATTTTAAAAACACTGTTACATAAAAAGGGTTATCATGAGACATAGTAGGCGCAGATTATCGATTTTTTCTCGCCTCAAAAAAGAAAGGAGAGTCATATGAACGTCAAAAAGCAATTATTAATTGCTGCTGGTTTGGCCGGTTCCGTTGCAGCCGGTCAACATGCAGTTAGTGCCGACCAGGTACAAAAGCATACAGTTGCCAATGGCGAAACGCTATCAGCATTAGCGTCTCGTTTTAATACGACGGTGGCACAGTTGGCATCGGATAATCAAATTCAAAATGTTGATCAAATTTATCAAGGACAAGAATTGATTATCGGTGTTGCCAATACAAACGCCACATCACAAAATGCCACAACACAAACGACCGAAAATACTTACCGAGTCCAAGCGGGTGATAACCTGTGGACATTGGCGCAGAAGTTTGGTTTGAGCGTTGATCAGTTGGCCCAAGAAAATAATATCAAGGATGCCAATCAAATTTTTGTTGGACAGACTTTGTCTGTCAATAAAAATGGCAGCCAGACGAGTTCTCAAAGTGCCCAAACGTCTACATCGCAGTCTGTTAGTTCCCAGACGGCTGCATCACAGGCTCCTGTATCGCAGTCGGTCAGTTCTCAGGCAGCGGTTTCACAAGCCCCTGCATCGCAGTCAGCCAGTTCTCAGGTAGCTGCATCACAGGCCCCTGCATCGCAGACTGCTAGTTCTCAGGTAGCTGTTTCCGAGGCCCCTGCATCGCAAGCGGCTCCAACGCCAGTAACTAGCCAGCAAAGCCAGGCGGTGCAAGTCAGCAACTTGGATTATAATCAAGCTGAACAGCAGGCCCTTCAAACAATCATTATGAAGGAATCTGGTGGCAACGTGAATGCGACAAACGGCATTTACTTTGGAATTGGCCAGTTATCACCAACTTTGCGTGCTCGCTATGGTGGTAATTCAACTGATTATCAAGATCAGTTGCAAGCAATGAAAGCCTATATTGCTGCTCGTTACGGGACTGCACAGGCCGCATTGGCTCATCATTTGCAGTATGGTTGGTACTAAAATCAAAAAAATAAACTTTTTTTGATTTAGGTGTTGACGAAAGCGTCTTACCTTGATATACTAATATAGTTGTTTGATAGAGATATCAAGTAACGACTGACCATGGCTCGTTGGTCAAGTGGCTAAGACGCTGCCCTTTCACGGCGGAATCGAGAGTTCGATTCTCTCACGAGCTACTATTAAAGTCGCAACTTCGGTTGCGGCTTTTTTGTTGTCTAAAAAAGCAAAGAAAAAACCGCTGATTTGACTGGAAAGGCAAGAAGTTTTTAAGCCTTTTAGTGATGTCATCAGCGATTCTTACTATAATTTTTACTTTTCTGGTTGTGCCAGCTTGTTAACTGGTGGGTTAAATTCACGCATCGCTTCTGCAAGGTGAACTAAGCTGGTAATCAAGCGTTGGTTAGGAGCTGGTACGCCGTTCTTTTCGGCTAAATCAGCCAAGTAGCCATTGATGTAGTCGACTTCCGTTGGACGGCCCTTAACAAAGTCTTGGTACATAGAAGGGAAGTGGAGTGGGTTACCAACGCGGGAAACGTAATCCACTTGTTCCAGCATTTCTTGTTCCGTTTCAATCAATTCAATACCGGCAGCCTTTGTCCCTGCATAAACTTCTGCGACCAATGGAGCGGCAATCTTTGAAACGAAGTCCTTGTATTGAATCAAGTGACCCATACGAGCCTGGAACATGGTAGCAATTGAATTTTCAACTGCGTTAAAGGCTACCTTGGTGAGCAATGTTCCCATAAAGTTTTCAGAATATGAAGGATTCAATCCGGCTGCTTGGAAATCCTTTTGAACTTCATCCATAACCTTAGAAGGCTTTTGGGTCAAGTTCGCATATACGGAACTTGTTTCCCCAATAAAGTCGACATCTCCAAAGTTGTTCAAAATAGTGGCAATCATGGCTGTTCCACCAATAATGTGCTCATCGTCAAAATATTCTTGAATCTTTTCAATGTGACCCATACCGTTCATGGCTGCCAAAGCGGTTTGTCCCTTTTGGAACTTAGGTTGCAAGCGCTTCAACGCATCTGCTAACTGCATTTGCTTCATGAAGAAAATCCAGACATCTGGGGTACCTTCATATTCTTCTGGTGAATAAATATTCACCTTAATTGGCGTCTTGTCTTCGTGGTCAACTGATCGGTAAACCACGTCGCCTTGCGCCTTAATGACGTCAACAGAACCTTGTGTTGGTTCGACAAAATCAACGTCGAGGCCAGCTTCTTCTTGCAATAAGAGGCCATAACGAAGGCCCATCGCACCCGCACCAACAACAGCATATTTCATATTGATTCCCCCTTAGTGTGAAAACATTCTAATCTTTTTCTCATAATATAACAATAAAACAAGAATCCTGCAAGTCGAGTTTGATTTCGTTATAATGGAAAGGTTAATAACTAGAAAGAGAAATAGAAGCCATGGAAAAAGAAATTTATTTAACCGGCGATCGCCCAACCGGAAAACTACATATCGGTCACTATATCGGATCTCTGAAGAATCGGGTGGCCATGCAAAATTCTGGGGAATTTGATCCCTATATCATGATTGCGGATACCCAAGCCTTTACGGATAATGCGCGTAATCCTGAAAAAATCAGACAATCATTGACGGAAGTTGCCTTAGATTATTTGGCTGTTGGATTGGACCCAAAGAAATCAACTATTTTTGTCCAGTCTCAAATTCCAGGTTTAGCTGAATTAACGATGTACTTTATGAATTTGGTTTCATTAGGACGGTTAGAGCGTAATCCAACAGTCAAGACTGAAATTCAACAAAAGGGCTTCGGGGAAGGGATTCCTGCTGGGTTCTTAACGTATCCAGTTTCTCAAGCCGCAGATATCACCATTTTTAAGGCAAAAAAGGTCCCAGTTGGTGACGATCAAAAGCCGATGATTGAGCAAACACGTGAATTAGTTCGTTCATTCAATAATGCTTATCAAAAAGATGTTTTTGTTGAGCCTGAGGGCGTTTTCCCACCAAAGGGACAGGGCCGTCTTCCTGGAATTGATGGAAATGCGAAGATGTCAAAGTCATTGAATAATGGGATCTACCTTTCTGATGATCCAGATACTTTAGCTAAGAAAGTCAAGTCAATGTATACCGACCCAACACATATTCGTGTTGAGGACCCGGGACATGTTGAAGGCAACGTCGTCTTTACCTATTTAGATATTTTTGACCCCGATCAAGGGCGAGTACAAGATTTAAAGGAACAGTACCAGGCTGGGGGCTTAGGTGATATGAAGCTTAAGAAACACCTATTGGACGTGATGGAAGCTGAATTGGCACCGATTCGTGAGCGCCGGTTAGAGTACGCACAAAACATGGATCAGGTATTAGCCATGTTGAAAAATGGCTCAGAAAAAGCAAATCAAAGAGCTGAAGAAACCATGAAAGAGGTTCGAGCAGCCATGGGTATCAATTATTTTAATTAAGAACAATTCTTGATTACAATAGTTGCACTTTGCTTTTTTTTATTACATGACGTAAACTCTTTTACATAAGAATGTTATTTATTTATCGAAGAGGACCGTCTTGTGTTAATATCGCCATTAAAAAAGAGACCATATTTGTCAAAGTGCTTTTTAGCACTTTTTATTATTCTATCGATTATGCTGCGCTTCAATAGTGGCTTTTTAGAATTAATGGACACTGTTTTTGCCATTATAGCCCAAGAAATTGCTAGTCATTTCTTATTTTTAGCAGGCCCTGCTAATGTGATGGGAAGTTTGTGGTTTATTTGGTTAGTTAATATTTTCTGGGCGTTTTTCATTCGGTCTTTGGGCTTTAAAGTTGGCTCTTGGTGGGCGATTAACGTGACCACAATTTTCTTTATCAGTATGATTATTTGGTCGGCAATAGTTTTCTTAACCTGGAATCACGGGTTAACTTTAGATCAAACGATGCCTGATTTATCATTGGCAATGTGGGCCTTGTTTTTCTTTGAATTTGACAACATCCTAGTTCGTCGATTTCACGTGGCCCACTGGGTCAAGACCACCATTCAGACCGTCTTTGTGTTAACGTGGATTGTGTTAGCTGGCAATAAGATGGTTGGTAGTGATTTGTCCTTTACCACGGTGTTGGGCGCTTTCTTACTGGCCTATATTTACTTCCGTTTAGCTGCTAAGGTTTACTTAAAGCACGTTAAAAGTTGGTTAGTCATTTTTGCAGTTGACGGTGATATTTAAATTGTGTTATGGTAGGAACAACAAACAAAGAGGTCGCAACTAAAATGAGTAGCCCTGAAGAGTCTGGCCAAGACAAAGACTGAGGGTGAAAGGTGCAGTTGCCGAAAGGAAATTTTGCGTCAAAAATTTTCCTTGGGCCGGTGAAGAAGATTCATCGGACTGTCGTTTTTAACGGTGCGCTTTGCTAATCATTGCTATCATTATTGAACGAATTTACCGCCTGTTTTTGTTTTGTGACAAAAACGGGTTTTTTTATTGTTTGAAATTCATATGAAGGAGTCATGCAAATGGCTGAACAAGATCAAAATGCCATCCAGCAGGAATTGAAGACACGTCATGTCTCCATGATTGCCTTGGGTGGATCAATTGGAACGGGGCTCTTTTTGGCCTCTGGAGCAACGGTATCACAAGCTGGACCAATGGGCGCCATTACTGCCTATTTGGTGATGGGTGTCATGGTTTACTTCCTGATGACTTCACTTGGTGAAATGGCAACTTATATGCCAACTACTGGTTCGTTTTCAGAATACGGTAATCGTTTTATTGAACCAGCTATGGGCTTTGCCCTTGGGTGGAATTACTGGTTTAACTGGGCGATTACCATTGCGGCTGAAGTCTCGGCGGTTGGTTTGGTCGCGCAGTTCTGGCTGCCTCACGTACCGGCTTGGGTTTTCTCAGCGATTGTGTTGGCACTGATTTTCTTTATTAATCTCTTTTCCGTTTCGACTTTTGGTGAAACTGAATTTTGGTTGTCGACAATCAAGGTTGTGACGATTGTCTTCTTCTTGATTATTGGTGTCTTGACCATTTTTGGGGTTATTCACTCAAATCAAAACGTCATGCATAACCTGTCTGTTGGTAACCACGGTTTTGTTGGTGGCTTCCAAGGTGTCTTGTCGGTTTTCTTGGTTGCTGGTTTTTCATTCCAGGGAACAGAAATGGTGGGGATTACTGCTGGTGAAGCAAAGGACCCATCAAAATCAGTGCCAAAGGCGATTAACTCAGTCTTCTGGCGGATCTTGTTGTTCTATATCGGTGCCATCTTTGTGATTTCTGCTTTGGTGTATTACAAGGATCCAAATTTGTTGTCAGCTGCTAATAACAACGACATCACGGTTTCACCATTTACGATTGTCTTCAAGAATGCTGGTATCGCTTTTGCCGCCTCATTAATGAACGCAGTTATCTTGACGTCAATTATTTCAGCAGCGAATTCAGCTACTTATGCAGCTAACCGAACACTTTACGCCTTGGCCAAGAAGGGTCAGGCACCAAAGGTATTTTCAAAGTTGTCAAAATTTGGTGTGCCTTGGGCATCCCTATTGTTAACGGTCTTCGTTGGCATGTTTGCTTTCTTGTCAGACATTAAGGGTGGTAGTGAAGCCTACACTTGGTTGGTTGCTGCTTCAGGTCTGTCTGGCTTTATTGCCTGGCTAGGAATTGCCTTAGCACATTTGCGCTTCCGTCGTGCCTATGTTCGCCAAGGTAAGGACTTGAACAAGTTGGTCTATAAGGCACGCTGGTTCCCATTTGGTCCGATTTTGGCCATTGTTTTGTCAATCGTAGTGATTGTTTTGCAAGACCCAACTTCCTTTACTCACTTTGATTGGGAAAAGATTGGCATGACTTATCTGTCAGTGCCAATTGTCGTGATTCCATACATTGTCTATAAGATTGTTAAGAAGTCAAAGTTGATTCCTTTAGATGAAATTGATTTGGATTCAAAGGCTGAACATTAAAAATTGGTTATTCAGCCGGATTTCGGTTGGGTAGGTTATGTTTCTTAATTAATAAAAGAGCTTCCACCTTTAGGGTGGAAGCTCTTTTTGTGAAAGAAATCAGTGCTAATAGGTTAATCGCTCATTTCAGCTAAATCAAGAATAGAATTTGAGAAAAGATAGATAAAGCGTTGAGCAAAAATGTCAGGCTTAACAGGCTCTTCTTGCGTGAGCCAGATACTGATGGCGGCCATGACTTGGTTAATCGTAAGTTCAGCAAGTGTTTGTGAGGTTAACTCATGTTGGTTTCCGTTTGCACCATCAAAGTAGGGGATGAGCATGTCGATGTACTGTTGATTTAAGTAGGGACGCCAGGCTGGATCTGCTACTTTTGAATAAAAAACACCAAGGAATTCATGTTTTTCATAAAGTGATGGAATAACGTTTTCAGCGAAAAAATTTAGTAATTCTTTGAAGGAATGGTTTTTGTCATGAAAGGCAAAGCACTTTAACTGTTGGTATGGTTTATTATCAACGTAATAATGCAGTGATTGCGTTAATTCCTCAATATTTTGAAAATGATTTTTGTAGATAGCTTGTCTGGAAACACCTAATTCTTCAGCGATTTTGGCTAATGAAATATCTTTTGTACTCTCAGCGACTCGGGCGACCTTCAGGTATGCGTAAAAAATGCGTTCGGTTGTCACGGGTTGGGGATTTTCCATGGTGTCCTTTCGATTAAATGAAAATTAATATTGTGGATTATTGAACATTATACCATCTCGGGGGCTGATAAAATGGTCTTTTTAGAAATTGATTGACAGTTGTGGTTAACACCTGACAACCAAAAGCCCTTGAAAAGAGTGGACAAAACTCGGTAGAATGTAACTGTTGTGACACTGTTATGTCTTTTATTTATAGCAAAGAGGAGAGACTTTGTGAAGAGGCAGAGCGGTCCGCGTGATGTCCGTGCGTCGTTTCACTTAATCTGCATTGGTGAGAGATGAAAGGACCAGTTGGGGCAACGATTAAACTCCTTGGTCCTTTTAAGGTGCATAACTTTGTTGATTAGCAAATCAGTAATTGGTGAACTGCAAGTATACATAGGTTTGAAGGTCCACAACAAAATATTTTTCAAGAAAAGGATTGACCGAAGATGAGAGCGGTCAATCCTTTTTCTTTTTTGTTGTCTGGGGATAATTTACCCAATTAATCAATTTAAATATTTATATTTTTTTAATTTATTTAAAATGCATATTAAGGCTGATTTAACCGGTTTTTGATAACAATTTTTGCTGAATTTTAAAGAAGGGACTCTTGACTTTGATTGACAGAAATGGCCACTTTCCGTATAGTGGATACTTAGTAAAAGTCTTAACAAAGTTCATGGATCCATGACATAGCACCGTTTTCGAACAGAAAGGGACCTAACGATGGCATATCAAGAAAAGAATCGCCGCAAAATTTTACTTCTCCTCCTCATGGGCCTTTTGGCCTTCTCTTTAGTGATAGTCGATATCTATCATGGCTTTGGCACCCTGTCCTTTTTAGGGACGAATGTAGCAAGTCAGCAGCCGGAATTGGCAGGCGTCGTCTTGAAGATGCGCTTAACTCGAACGCTGACAGCGGCCTTAGTTGGCGCGTCTTTGGGATTAGCAGGATTGTGTATGCAGAATATGCTGAAAAATCCAATTGCAACCCCCTTTACCCTGGGTTTGTCATCGGCGGCTAGCTTTGGCGCCTCGCTGAGCATCCTATCGGGTTTTCCCTTTGTCTTTGGGCAGGCGAACGTTCAGGCCAGTGCCATTTTTTTTCTGCTTTTTGGGCAGTGCTGTTATTTTGCTGATTTTTTCAGCTGGCCAAGTGAGTATGAACACGATTATCTTAGTTGGGACTGCGATTAATTTGTTCTTTACTTCTTTGCAGGAGTTATCCAAGTACTTTGCTAGCGAGCGGAATGCCCAACGAATGACGACCTGGAGCCTTGGTGATTTATCAAAGTCTTCCTGGGATAGTGTCTTAGTGGTCTTTATTGTTCTCTACATTGTGCTGGTACTGATTTATCGGCAAAGTTGGGAAATGAATCTCGTGCAGCTGTCTGATGAAAGCGCCCAGTCGATGGGTGTCAACGTCAAAAGAACGCGTCTTTTAATTTTCTTTGCTTCGGCGCTGGTAACGGCTGTGGCGATTTCCTTTGTTGGGACGATTGGTTTTATCGGTTTGATTGCGCCACACTTTGTCAAAATGCTTGTCGGTAACGATGCCAGATTTACAATTATCGGTTCGGCCATTATGGGTGTGGTGGTTTTGTTGTTGGCGGCGGTTGTTTCCAAGGCGTTGATTCCCGGTACGATTATCCCGGTCGGCATTATTACTAGTTTGGTCGGTGTGCCGTTTATGTGCCTAGTGGCCATTCGAAAGGGGCAACGCTCATGACGATTTTAGTAGAGAACCTAACGGTTCAAAAGAAAGCGAAGCCAATCCTAAAAGATGTGAATTGTCGTTTTGAGGATGGACACTTATCAACCATTATTGGTGTCAACGGCTCCGGGAAAAGTGTCTTTCTCAAGGCGCTATTGGGTTTTGAGAAAAAAGATGGGCAAGTGACTTTTGAAAAAGACCATAAAATCTCCTATATCCCGCAAAAGGTCACGGCCGACCAATATTTTACGGTTTTTGAATTTATTTTGTTGGGGCTGTACGGTGACTTGGATTTTCGCGTGAACGACGATCAGTTGCAGGCGATTGAATCGGTCATGGATGAATTAGGAATTGGCGATTTGGCAGACCAACAGTTTGCTGACCTTTCCGGCGGCCAACAACAGCTGGTGGTCTTGGCGCAGGCCTTGGTCCGGCAGCCAACGGTTATTATTGCGGACGAACCCACGTCTGCTTTGGATATTAAAAAGCAGTTACAGTACTTGCAAACGCTGCAACGCTATGTTCATCGCCACCAAATTGTGGGCATCATCGTTATCCATGATTTGACCCTGGCTGCCCGGTTTTCAGACAGCCTCTATCTGATGCAGGGCGGTCAGCTGATTTCTGCGGGGGATCCGGACCAGGCTTTGCAACAGGAACGGTTAGAGGATTTGTATGGCGTTGAATTAGAAATGAAGGAAACGGTCGATCAACACTTAGCCATCATTCCTTTGCGACCGATTGAGGAGGGTTCACGATGAAAATCAGAAAAGCTCTCTCTTGGAGTATTGTTGTTGCCGGCTTTTTCCTCGGCATTGCGGGTATTAAGGCGTTGGAAGGGTTGGAAGACCGTCAGCGGGAAACAACGACAGTGGCGACGCGAGTGATTGAGGATGTGCGCGGCCGGAAGGTGCGAGTGCCTAAAAAGGTTACACGAGCCTACTACCCTTACTACTATCAAAACTTGTTATCAGTTGCTGGGCCGGATGCCTTTGAAAGGGTGGTGGCGACATCGACTTTTGATACGGCCAATTATTCCGGTGTTTTGTATAATCTCTTGAAAGAACGGTCTGCGGGCTTTGACCAAGTCCAAGACGTTGGTTCAACTCTGAAGGGTAGTTTCGATATTGAAAAACTGATTGCCCTGAATCCCGATGTTGTCATTTTGGCTAACTACCAATATGATGGGATTGGAGAAGCCAATATTAAGCACTTAGACGAGTTGGGGATTCCGGTTGTCTTCATTGACTATACTGACCTAAGCCCGGCCGCCCATTACCAATCAACAACCATCCTTGGTCAGGTCTTTGATACACAAAACCGCGCCAAGGCGCTTAATCAGAATTATCAACGCCATATCACCAATGTGGCGCAGCGGTTGAAGTTGGTGAAGGAAAAGAAGCGAGTTTATGTGGAACAGCGGTCCTCAGGCGCTTCCTTTGCCGAATACGGTAAGGCATATGGCGATGGCATGCTGATGGGCACCTTGGCCAAAGCGGCCGGAGCAGATAATATCTACCGTGACCAAATTAAGACCACGGGGGATGTCAATCCTGAGTTCTTGTTTGCACAGGACCCGGACGTAATCTTCATCGATGGTACCAACTATGCCGATCCACGTTCGGTTTCCTTAAAAGTTGGTTATGGTATTAGTCCAAAGGAAACGCAGCAGAGTTTGGCAAAATTAGTAGCGCAACGGCCTGGCTTTAGCCAGCTCAAAGCGGTTCAAAGTGGCCAGTTGTATGCTTTAGATAATCATTTGATGCGGACGATGAAGGATTATGTCTTAATAGAGTATATGGCCAAAAGTTTGTATCCAGAACTCTTTACTGATTTGAAACCCGAAAAGAATTTGCAAGACTTTAATGAAAAGTATTTGCCTGATTTGGCAGATAAAGATTCTTTCTTGGCCCAGTGGGACATGGAAAAATCATAACGAAGTAAGTTTAAATAAAAGGTAAGGTGAAACCCGCGAGCGTAGCGGGATTAGGCCTTGCTTTTTTCTTTGATAATCGGTACAATAGTAGTCAGAAACACTGTAAATAAATATGGCAGTTGGTGATCTCTTGTCCACTCAACGCCCTTATATCAGGCAATGCCCGCTCTTGGCGACAAAAACGTGGCTTGCTTTTTTTGTGCCTTATTGGCCGAAATAAGGGCTTGATTTCGCAAATTGTAATCAAATTGTAATATTTTCCCTAGTAAACAGTGAATAACAGACGAGGTGATACTGTGGCAGGACATTTAGTAAATTATGGTAAATATCGTACCCGCCGATCATACGCCAGCATTAAAGAAGTGTTGGATCTTCCAAATTTGATCGAGGTACAACTGGCATCCTACCAATGGTTCTTAGATGAAGGAATCAAGGAGATGTTTAACGACATCATGCCAATCGAAGACTTCCAGGGTAACTTGTCTTTGGAGTACGTGGACTATCAATTGATGGAACCAAAGTACAACATCGATGAAGCTCGTGAACACGATGCGAACTACTCAGCACCATTGCACGTGACGTTGCGTTTGACGAACCATGAAACTGGTGAAATCAAGTCACAAGACGTCTTCTTTGGTGATTTCCCATTGATGACTGAACAAGGAACGTTCATCATCAACGGTGCCGAACGAGTAATCGTTTCACAGTTGGTTCGTTCACCTGGAATCTACTACAACCAAGAAGCTGACAAAAATGGTCGCCCACACTTTGGAACAACAGTTATTCCAAACCGTGGGGCTTGGTTGGAATACGAAACAGACGCAAAGGGAATTGCCAACGTTCGTATCGACCGGACACGTAAGTTGTTGATGACGGAATTGGTCCGTGCCCTTGGTTTCGGTTCAGATTCTGATATCATCGATATCTTCTCAGACGGTTATGACGCCTTGAACATGACTTTGGAAAAGGATGTTCACAAGAACATGTCTGACTCCCGTGTTGAAGAGTCATTGAAGGACATCTATGAACGCTTGCGTCCGGGTGAACCAAAGACAGCTGACTCATCACGTGCTTTGTTGGTGGCTCGTTTCTTCGATCCAAAGCGTTATGATTTGGCACCAGTTGGTCGCTACAAGATTAACAAGAAGTTGTCATTGAAGACGCGTTTACTGAACCAGACTTTGGCTGAAACATTGGCCGACCCTGATTCTGGCGAAATTATTGCTGAAAAGGGAACGCTTGTTGATAAGGCTGTCATGGCTAAGTTGGCACCGTTCTTGGATCGGGAAGACTTTAAGACAGTTACTTATATACCATCCGGTGATGCTGTCTTGCAAGACGAAGTGGTCTTGCAAAAGATTAAGATTGAATCACCTGAAAACCCAGACAAGACTTTGCTTTTGATTGGCAACGGACACTTGCCTGAAGACGAGCATAATGTTCGTCCAGCTGATATCTTGGCAGGAATGAACTACTTCATGAACTTGCAAGAAGGTGTTGGCCAGGTTGATGATATCGATCACTTGGGAAACCGTCGTATTCGTTCCGTTGGGGAATTGTTGCAAAATCAGTTCCGCATTGGTTTGACACGAATGGAACGAGTTGTTCGCGAACGGATGTCAATCCAAGATGCTGCGACTGTTACGCCACAGCAATTGATTAACATTCGTCCAGTTGTTGCAGCAGTGAAGGAATTCTTTGGTTCATCACAGTTGTCACAGTTCATGGATCAGACAAACCCATTGGGTGAAATGAACCACAAGCGTCGTCTGTCAGCCCTTGGTCCTGGTGGATTGACTCGTGACCGTGCCGGTGTTGAAGTTCGAGATGTTCACTACACGCACTATGGTCGAATTGACCCAATTGAAACGCCCGAAGGTCCTAACATCGGTTTGATCAACTCTTTGGCCACTTATGGTCGTATCAACAAGTATGGCTTTATTGAAACACCATACCGTCGTGTTGATTGGGGAACTCACAAGGTTACCGAAAAGATTGATTACTTGACGGCCGACGAAGAAGATAACTATATCGTTGCCCAAGCCAACACGGAATTGGAAGACGATGGTTCATTTGTTCATAAGACTGCCATGGCCCGTTACGGTGAAGAAAACATCGAAACGCCAATCGAAAAGATTGACTATGTCGATGTTTCGCCAAAGCAGGTTGTCTCAGTCGGAACGTCTGTTATTCCTTTCTTGGAAAACGATGATTCCAACCGTGCTTTGATGGGTGCCAACATGCAGCGTCAGGCCGTGCCTTTGCTCGACCCACATGCGCCAATTGTTGGTACTGGTGTTGAATATAAGGCTGCCCACGATTCTGGTGCTGCCATTATCTCAACTGCTCCAGGAGAAGTTGAATACGTTGATGCCAAGGAAATCCGTGTCCGTCGTGAAGATGGTCAATTGGATACCTACGAATTGATGAAGTTCCGCCGTTCAAACGGTGGTAAGAACTATAACCAAAAGCCAATTGTGAAGGTTGGGGAACAAATCGATGACGACCAGGTCTTGGCCGATGGTCCATCAATGGAAAAGGGTGAATTGGCCCTTGGACAAAACCCAGTTATTGCCTTTATGACTTGGCATGGTTATAACTTCGAAGATGCCATCGTCTTGAACGAACGCTTGGTTCGTGAAGACGTTTATACATCAATTCACATCGAAGAATATGATTCAGAGGCTCGTGATACAAAGCTTGGCCCTGAAGAAATCACACGTGAAATCCCGAATACTGGTGAAGAACAGTTGAAGGACTTGGACGAAAACGGAATTATCCGTGTTGGTGCCGAGGTTAAGGATGGCGACATCCTGGTTGGTAAGGTAACACCAAAGGGTGTGACTGATTTGTCAGCCGAAGAACGTTTGTTGCATGCCATCTTCGGAGAAAAGGCTCGTGAAGTTCGCGATACTTCTTTGAAGGTACCACACGGTGGTGGCGGAGTTGTGCAATCCGTTCGAATCTATACACCTGAAAATGGTGATGAATTGGCTCCTGGCGTGAACATGATGGTTCGTGTTTACATCGCTCAGAAGCGTAAGATTCAAGTTGGTGACAAGATGGCCGGTCGCCACGGAAACAAGGGTACTGTTTCAGTCGTTGTTCCTGAAGAAGACATGCCATACTTGCCAGATGGAACACCAATCGACATCTTGCTGTCACCCATGGGTGTGCCATCACGTATGAACATTGGACAGGTTTTGGAATTGCACTTAGGATTTGCTGCTAAGAAGTTGGGCATCCACGTAGCTTCCCCTGTCTTCGATGGTGCTTCAGATGATGAAATCGAAGAAGCATTGGCCGAAGCCGGTTTGCCACAAGATGGTAAGTCTGTTGTTTATGACGGACAAACTGGTGAAGCCTTTGACAAGCGCGTCGCCGTTGGTGTAATGCACTATATGAAGTTGGCCCACATGGTCGACGACAAGATTCACGCCCGTTCAATCGGTCCTTACTCTCTTGTTACGCAACAGCCATTGGGTGGAAAAGCTCAGTTCGGTGGACAGCGTTTCGGAGAAATGGAAGTTTGGGCTTTGGAAGCCTACGGTGCTGCCTATACCTTGCAAGAAATCTTGACTTACAAGTCAGATGATGTTGCTGGTCGTGTCAAGGTTTATGAATCAATCATCAAGGGTGACGCAATCCCTAAGCCAGGTGTGCCGGAATCATTCCGTGTCTTGGTGAAGGAATTGCAAGCCTTAGGTCTTGACATGCGTGTCTTGGACCAAGAAGGTGAAGCCGTTCAATTGAAGCAGATGGATGAAGATGACTCAGTCTTGCCAGTTGATGCTTTGGAAAAGTTGGCTCGTACGAACCCTGATTTGCTTAACCGCGATGACGAAGAAGTTAAGGTAGCCTTTGATAAGGTAGAAGAAGACGCTGGTCAAAATTCTACTGATGAACAAGAATAATTAAAAGAAAGGTGACCGAATAGATGGCAATCGATGTTAATAAATTCGAGAGTATGCAAATCGGTCTGGCCTCACCTGATCAAATCCATGACTGGTCTCATGGAGAAGTCAAGAAGCCAGAAACGATTAACTATCGTACTCTTAAGCCTGAAAAAGATGGTTTGTTCGATGAACGAATCTTTGGCCCAACAAAGGATTACGAATGTGCTTGTGGAAAGTACAAGCGGATCCGTTATAAGGGAATCGTCTGTGACCGCTGTGGTGTTGAAGTTACTTCTGCCAAGGTTCGTCGCGAACGCATGGGTCACATTGAATTAGCTGCCCCAGTTACCCACATCTGGTATTTCAAGGGAATTCCATCACGGATGGGATTGGTCTTGGATATGTCACCACGATCATTGGAAGAAGTTATCTACTTCGCTTCTTATGTCGTTGTTGAACCAGGGGATGCTCCTGTTGAAAAGAAGCAATTGTTGACTGAACGTGAGTACCGTGATTACAAGAAGGAATTCGGTGCAAACTTTAAGGCCGGCATGGGTGCTGAAGCTGTGAAGGAATTGTTGGCCAATGTTGATTTGGCTGGCGAAGCCGATGCTTTGAAGCATGAATTGCAAGAAGCAACTGGTCAAAAGCGTGTTCGTGCGGTTCGCCGTTTGGACATTATTGAGGCCTTCTTGCAATCAGACAACAAGCCAGAGTGGATGGTCATGGATGTTATTCCAGTTATCCCACCTGACTTGCGTCCAATGGTTCAATTGGAAGGTGGCCGTTTTGCCACTTCTGATTTGAACGATTTGTACCGTCGTGTTATCAACCGTAACAACCGTTTGAAGCGTTTGTTTGACTTGCATGCCCCAGGCATCATTGTTCAAAACGAAAAGCGGATGTTGCAAGAAGCCGTTGATGCCTTGATGGATAACGGTCGTCGTGGCCGTCCTGTTTCTGGTCCTGGTAACCGTCCTTTGAAGTCTTTGTCTCACATGTTGAAGGGAAAGCAAGGACGTTTCCGTCAGAACTTGTTGGGTAAGCGTGTTGATTACTCAGGACGTTCTGTTATCGATGTTGGTCCATTCTTGAAGATGAACCAAATGGGATTGCCACGTCCAATGGCAATCGAATTGTTCCGTCCATTTATCATGCGCGAATTGACGAAGCGTGGCCTTGCTGGCAACGTGAAATCAGCTAAGCGTAAGATTGATAAGGCCGACGAAGACGTCATGGACGTTTTGGAAGACGTTATCAAGGAACATCCAGTTCTTTTGAACCGAGCACCTACATTGCACCGTCTTGGAATCCAGGCCTTTGAACCGGTCTTGGTTTCAGGAAAGGCAATGCGTTTGCACCCATTGATCTGTGAAGCGTATAACGCCGATTTCGATGGTGATCAGATGGCCATTCACGTGCCTTTGTCTGATGAAGCGCAAGCGGAAGCTCGTTTGCTGATGTTGGCCGCAGGCCACATCTTGGCACCAAAGGATGGAAAGCCAATCGTTGCTCCTTCACAGGATATGGTGATTGGTAACTACTACTTGACGACTGAAGAAGCTGGTCGTGAAGGCGAAGGCATGATCTTCTCATCTGTTGATGAAGCTCGCATCGCTTTTGCTAACAAGTTAGTTCACTACCAAACTCGTGTTGGTATTCAAACTTCTTCATTCTCAGAAAAGAAGCCATTTACTGATGACCAACGGTCAAAGATTATGGTGACGTCAGTTGGTAAGCTGATTTTTAACGAAATCTTGCCAGTTGAATTCCCATTCATCAACGAACCATCTGATGATAACTTCCAAGGAGTTTCTGATGACTTCTTTATGGAACCAGGGGAGAACATTCACGAATTCTTAGCAGATCGTGAAATCATTAAGCCATTCAAGAAGGGCTTCTTGTCTGACATCATCGCGGAAGTCTACAAGCGTTACAAGGTGACGGAAACGTCATTGCTTTTGGACCGCATGAAGGACTTGGGTTATGATATTTCAACTCAATCTGGTTTGACTGTTGCCATGACCGATGTTACGGAATTGGCTGACAAGCCAAAGATTTTGGCTGATGCGCACGCTGAAGTTGAACAAGTAACGAAGCAATTCCGTCGTGGTTTGATTACAGATTCAGAACGGTACCAACGTGTTATTGATATCTGGTCAAAGGCCAAGGATGTTATCCAAGACGAATTGATGGCTACTTTCGACACTCGTAACCCTATCTACATGATGCAGGATTCAGGTGCTCGTGGTAACATTTCAAACTTCGTTCAGTTGGCTGGAATGCGTGGTTTGATGGCCGGACCTGGTGGTAAGATTATCGAATTGCCAGTTACATCAAACTTCCGTGATGGTTTGACTGTTATGGAAATGTTTATCTCAACTCACGGTGCTCGTAAGGGTATGTCTGATACGGCCTTGAAGACGGCCAACTCAGGTTACTTGACTCGTCGTTTGGTTGATGTTGCTCAGGACGTTATCGTTCGTGAATACGACAATGGCTCTGACCGTGGTGTTGCTGTTAAGGCTATCGTTGATGGTAGCTCAGTGGTTGAACCATTGTACGACCGAATTCTTGGTCGTTACGCTATGAAGACTGTCTTTGATCCTGAAACAGGTGAAAAGATTGTTGCCCGCAACGAAATGATTGATGAAGATGCCGCTAAGAAGATTGATGCTGCTGGTATCGAAGAAGTCACTATCCGTTCTGTCTTTACATCAACGACAGAACACGGTGTTTCTGTCTTGGATTACGGACGTAACTTGGCTACTGGTGAAGAAGTTGAAGTTGGTGAAGCCGTTGGTACTGTTGCCGCCCAATCAATCGGGGAACCTGGTACGCAGTTGACCATGCGTAACTTCCACACGGGTGGAGTTGCCGGTGGAAACGATATCACGCAAGGTTTGCCTCGTGTGCAGGAAATTGTTGAAGCTCGTATCCCTAAGGGACGTGCTGAAATTTCTGAAGTAACTGGTAAGGTTACAACTATTGAGGAAAATCCAGCCGAACGTACAAAGGAAGTCACAATTGAAGGTGAGACTGATACTCGCACCTACACATTGCCTTTGGCTGCCCGGATGCGCTTTGGTGAAGGCGACATGATTAACCGTGGTGATGCCATCAATGAAGGACCAATCGATCCAAAGGAATTGTTGGCCGTAACGGATACTTTGACTGCTGAATCATACATGTTGTCAGAAATCCAAAAGGTTTATCGTTTGCAGGGTATCGAAGTTTCCGATAAGCACATCGAAGTTATGATTCGTCAGATGTTGCGTAAGGTTCGTGTCATGGATCCAGGTCAGACTGATTTGTTGCCTGGAACTTTGATGGATATCGCTGATTTCAAGCGGGCTAACGAACCAGCGTTGTTTGCTGGTAAGGTTCCTGCGACTGCTCGTCCTGTCTTGCTTGGAATTACAAAGGCTGCCTTGGAGACTAATTCATTCTTGTCAGCTGCCTCATTCCAAGAAACAACGCGTGTCTTGACGGATGCTGCTATCCGTGGCAAGAATGATCCACTTGTCGGTTTGAAGGAAAATGTTATCATTGGTAAGATTATCCCTGCCGGTACTGGAATGGCTGAATATCGTAAGATTAAGCCAGAAGTTGTTGGTGAAGTTGTTGACCAACCAGAAGAAAAAGACATTCAATCTTTGGACCAAGTTGCCCAAACAATTGATGGTCAAGACTAAAAGAATCATGGGAAAACCAGCGAAAGCTGGTTTTTTTATTGTCCAAAGTCTCGGAGTACGGTAGACTAGGAGTAGATTTAAAAACGAGGCAAGCATGAAAAAAGTAAAAATTGACTGGATTGATTGGATCCAAAAGCTGAATAAAAAACAACTTTGGGCAACGGCGGTCATTCCGGCAGTGCTCCTATTAGTCTTGTTATTGGTCCGCATTGAAACCGGTAACGAAGCCTATAATCAAAACTGGTTTGTTTATTTCTTTGCGGTCCTTTACGCTGCCGCGTTTAGCCCGATTGGGGAACAAATCCAATTCCGTTTGTTTCCACAATCGATTCCGCATAACCAATACCAGGTGACCACTTGGTCGCAATGGAAACAGGCGATGATCACGGCTGCTGTTTTGATGATTATTTCGCTTTTATTTTGGCCAATTCAAAAGCAGGGCGAGATTGCGATTCACCTGATTGCGGCGATTATTGTTGGCTTTTTGTCAATGTGGACAATTCGGATGGTGCAGGGAATGCGCCAAGAAAAGAAAAATAAGCGTTAAGTTAATCACTCGTTATCAGTCAGTGAGCTCACGACTGGAGCGAGTGTTTTGCCTTGTTAAATGAATGTTACTTAGGCTCTAATTTGGTAAAATCAGGACAAAAAGAGCCTGATTACTTGTTGGGTCAGAACAAACTTGGTACTGTCTAGGTGTCGCTAGCCTGGTTGGACCAAACTGAAAAGAGATATTGAATGGAACAACTTGACTATGAACAGATGAATGGGCTGTCTTTAGCCTACATCGGTGATGCGATTTATGAATTAACGGTCCGCAATCATTTGGTCGCCATGGGATTAACAAAAGTAAACGACTTACAGAAAAAGTCACGGCACTATGTCTCGGCCAAAGCACACGCTGCCTTGTACCAATTGATGGAAGATGATCAATTGTTAAAGGAGAATGAGTTAACTTACTTTAAGCGTGGTCGCAATGCCAAATCATATACTAAGGCTAAAAATACCAACGTTGTGGCATACCGGATTTCAACTGGTGTGGAAGCGATGATTGGCTACTTGTACTTGTCTAAGCAAGAAGAGCGTTTACAAACGATTATGGAATGGATTTTCGACCAAGTGGAAAGCGGGAGAACGAACAATGTCTAATGAGCAAGCACCAGCCTTTATTTACGGTCACCATGCCGTTGTTGAGGCTTTAAAACAAAAAACAGCAATCAACAAGTTGTGGCTACAGCCAGGTCTGCAGCCAAAGGTAGAGCGGGAAGTTAGCCAATTAGCTAAGCAACAGGGCATTGTTATCCAACAGGCACCGAAAGCAAAGTTGGATGAGTTAGCCGATGGTGGTAATCACCAGGGCTTGGTTTTGTCAGTGGCTGCCTTTACTTATGCTAGTCTAGACGACTTGTTTGACAAGGCTAAGAGCAAAAATGAGGATCCTTTTTTCCTGATTTTGGATGAAATTGAAGATCCCCATAACCTAGGATCCATTTTGCGAACGGCTGATGCTGCTGGTGTTCATGGTGTGATTATCCCCAAGCGTCGGGCAGTGCAACTGACTGGAACGGTGGCTAAAAGTTCTACTGGTGCCATCGAGCACGTACCGGTTTGTCGCGTGACGAATTTGGTGCAAACGGTTAAGACATTGAAAGAACGTGGCGTTTGGATTTTTGGCACTGACATGGCCGGACAGGATTATCGGACATGGGATGCCAAGGGTGCTACGGCTCTAGTTATTGGAAATGAAGGAAAAGGGATTTCGCCCTTACTGAAAAAGCAGGTTGACGGTATGTTAACCATTCCAATGATTGGTCATGTTCAGTCGTTGAATGCCAGTGTGGCCGCTAGTTTATTAATCTATCAAGGATATAGCTCAAGACACCCTCTCTAAGGGGCCTTGTGTTCACAAAGCCCCCTGCGAAAAGGAGGCTTTTTTGATGGAAAAAATACAATTGCGGGAGGGGAGCCACGAGGTGCTCTTAGCACAACAAGGTGATGAGGAGGCCTTTGTAACCCTCTATCGTCGTCATGTGGGCATGGTTTGGTTGGTCTACGGTAACTATTTGACCAATGTTTGCCGCGCCGATGATTGGGAGGCTGATGCCCTTGAAGCCACGCTGCACTGCCTAAGGCGTTACGATGTGCAAAAGGCTCGGGCCAAGTTTTCGACCTATTTAATGGCTGCCTTGCGTAATCGGGCGATTGACTATCTTCGCAAGCAAAATACAAAACAGGAGCAGTTTAACCGTGCCATGACCCATTTTGATGCCGGTCAGGATTTGCCTGTTGTTATTGCTGAGCCAACGGGAACACCGGAACAACAATGCATTGCTCGTGAAACTCTAGCGGAAGTCTTAAACTGTCGCAAAAGCGAAGTGGCGCAAATTATTAGTTTTTTAATTGGTGATGGAAAAATCTTATTAAAACCGCATGAATCAAATCACCAAGTGACGAGGGTTCAATATCGGTTGAAACAGGCCTATTTACGTCGACTCCATGAGTGAATGTTGAAAATTAGGCCTAAAGATGCTATGATGCTAGTTAGTGAGGTAACTTTATGCCAAGTCAAAAAGCATCATTGGCCTGTGAGGTCTGTGGATCAAGAAATTACACCGTTACCCTGGCAAAGGGGCGGGTTGAGCGCTTGAGCGTGAAAAAGTTTTGTCCCCATTGCGGAAAGCATACGCTCCACCGAGAAACAAAGTGAGGTAGTGAACCATGATTACATACTTTAAAAATGTCGCTGCAGAAATGCGCAAAGTTTCTTGGCTGTCAATGGAACAAACGACAAAGGAAACGGTTGCTGTGATTAGCATTTCAATCGTTTTTGCTATCATTATCGGTGCATCAGATTGGCTCCTACAACAAGGTGTCAATTTGTTCTTGGCACGATAAGTCGTAATATAGTATACTAAAGGCAGTTAGAAGAGTCAGCGGACTCTTTTTTATTTGCAATTGAAGGAGGAAGGGCATTCGCCCAAAATAACCATGACTGAAGAAATCGAAAAGGCTTGGTTCGTTGTCCACACATACTCAGGTTACGAACACAAGGTTCAAGCAAACTTGGAATCACGAACACAAACAATGGGAATGGCTAACCAAATTTTCCGGATTTTGGTGCCAGAACAAGAAGTTTCAACTGTTCAAGATGGTGAAGTAAAGACTTCCATCGAAAATGATTTCCCTGGTTATGTCTTGGTTGAAATGGCCACTCCACAAGATGGCAATATGACCGATGAAGCTTGGTACGTTGTTCGTAACACACCGGGCGTTACCGGATTCTTGGGTTCTCACGGAGCCGGATCAAAGCCAAACTCTTTGTTGCCTGAAGAAGTTGAATTGTTGATGAAGCGAATGGGTATGACTGGTCAAGCAACTGTTGACTTGGACATTGAAGTTGGCCAAACCATCAAGATTGTTGCTGGCCCATTCAATGGTATGGAAGGAATTGTCCGTGCGATTGATAATGAAAAGCAGGAAGTTGAAGCAACAGTTGAAGTCTTCGGCCGTGAAACACCAACTGAACTTGGTTTCAATGATATCGATACAAACTTCTAATTAAAGTTTAGAGCCGTTACAAATGCTTTTGTTAACGGGTTTTCAGGAAAAACGTCCTTTACTTGGGACGTTTTTTTTGTTATACTACTCTGGTATGTCAAAGACATGCGTGGAAGTAGCACTAAAGCTACGTTCTACCACAACACGAGGAGGAAATATATCGTGGCTAAAAAAGTTATCAATGTTGTGAAACTGCAAATTGCCGCTGCCAAAGCAACTCCAGCTCCACCAGTTGGACCTGCCTTGGGACAAGCCGGTATTAACATCGCACAGTTCACTAAGGAATTTAACGCACGGACTGCTGACCAAGCTGGTTCAACAATCCCTGTCGAAATCTCAGTTTTCGATGATCGTTCATTCGAATTCGTTACTAAGACTCCACCAGCAGCTGACCAATTGCGGAAGATTGTTGGTAAGGGTTCTGGTGAACCTAACCGTACTAAGGCCGGTAACGTAACCTTGGACCAAATTCGTGCAATTGCTGAAAACAAGATGGCAGATTTGAATGCCAACGACGTAACAGCAGCCATGAAGATGATCGAAGGAACAGCCCGTTCAATGGGTGTTACGGTCGACGGTGTGGACTTGACTGTTGAAGGAACAGCAATCAAGGAGGACGCAGAATAATGACACAAAAGCATGGTAAGAAGTATTTAGAAGCTGCTGCTAAGGTTGAAGCTGAAAAGGCTTACGCATTGGCAGACGGAATTTCTTTGTTGAAGGAAGTTTCATACGCAAAGTTTGACGCTTCAGTTGAAGTTACTTTCAAGTTGAACGTTGACACTCGTCAAGCTGACCAACAACTCCGTGGTGCTGTCGTTTTGCCTAACGGTTCTGGTAAGGACAAGACTGTTGTTGTCTTTGCTCAAGGCGACAAGGCAAAGGAAGCCGAAGCTGCTGGTGCTGACGTTGTTGGTGCTGCTGACTTGGTTCAAAGCATCCAAGACGGTTGGTTAGACTTTGACGTTGCTGTTGCAACTCCTGACATGATGGCGCAAGTTGGTCGTGTTGGTCGTGCATTGGGTCCTAAGGGATTGATGCCAAACCCTAAGACTGGAACTGTAACTATGGATGTTACCAAGGCTGTTTCAGATGCTAAGGGTGGTCAAGTGACTTACCGTACTGACCGTGACGGAAACGTTGCCGTTACTGTTGGTCGTGTATCATTTGACGATGCAAAGTTGGCTGAAAACATCAAGTCAATTGCTGACACTGTTTTGAAGGCTCGTCCTGCAGCTGTTAAGGGAACTTACGTTTCAAACGTTGCTTTGTCTTCAACAATGAGTCCTGCAGTTACTTTGGACTTGGCTTCTCTTTAATTGACAGCCTAGCTGAAAACTGCTAAGATGAATAAGTAAATAAAATCAATTTTGCCTAAGACTCAGGTGGTGCTCGCACCTTAATATCCTGCCGAGGAAGTTATCAATTAACTTTACCCGTCTGTCTTTTGCAGGCGGGTTTCTTTTGCAAAAAAATCTTTGAAAGGAGAATTTCATATGAGTGAACAAGCTATTGCAATCAAAGCACAGAAGGTTTCAGAAGTTGCCGATCAATTTAAGGCCGCTTCAGCCGCTGTTGTTGTCAACCCTCGTGGTTTGACTGTTGCCGAATCAACTGACTTGCGTTCACAGTTGCGTGAAGAAGGCGTTGTCTTGGAAGTTATCAAGAACAAGGTTTTGGAACGTGCTGCTAAGGAAGCTGGTTTCGAAGAATTGAACGATTTGTTTGCTGGCCCATCAGCCGTTGCCTTCTCAAACGACGACGCTGTTGCCCCAGCCCGCATTTTGAAGAAGTTTGCTGACGGAAATGACAAGCTCGTTATTAAGGGTGGTGTTGTTGACGGAAGTATTGCTGGTGTTGATGAAATCAACAAGTACGCTTCATTGCCTTCTCACGAAGGTTTGCTTGGTCAGTTGATGGCCGAATTCCAGTTCCCAATCCGTTCTTTCGCTTATGCTGTTAAGGCATTGCAAGAAAAGAAGGAAGCTGAAGAAGCTGCCCCAGCTGCTGAATAAGCACAACTATAAATTACAAACTATTTAAAAACTAATTGGAGGAATTAATCATGGCTTTTGATAAAGACGCGATTATCGCATCATTGAAGGATGCAACAATTTTGGACTTGGCTGACTTGGTTTCAGCTATCGAAGAAGAATTTGACGTTTCAGCTGCTGCTCCTGTAGCCGCTGCTGGTGCTGCTGGTGCCGATGGCGCAGCTGCTAAGTCAGACTTTGACGTTGAATTGACTTCAGCAGGTACTGCTAAGGTTAAGGTTATCAAGGCAGTTCGTGAAGCTACTGGTCTTGGCTTGAAGGAAGCTAAGGACATGGTTGACAACGCACCTTCTGTTATTAAGGAAGGCGTTGCCGAAGCCGATGCTAACGAATTGAAGGAAGCTTTGGAAGCTGCCGGCGCTTCAGTTACTTTGAAGTAATCCTAGAAAAAGGGCCTTTAGGGGCTCTTTTTTTGTACATATTTTAGTAAAATGAGAACAGAGGACAACAACGCAATGACGGAAAAAATTTCAGGTGAACAATACTTCACGGCGCAACCAGATGCAGCCCATGACTATCAAGATTTTGATTTTGAACTTTTAGGCAATAATTTGCATTTCACTACGGATGCCGGTGTTTTTTCCAAGAGAACGGTGGATTTTGGGACACGGACGATGCTTGCTGTTGCGGCGGAAACTGATTTTCCAGCTGGTCGGGTATTGGATTTGGGAACTGGTTACGGACCGGTGGGGATTGCCATTGCCAAGGCGCTGAATAAGAATGTTGATATGGTCGATGTCAATCAGCGTGCCCTTGATTTAGCCCAAAAGAATGCCAATAAAAACGGGGTGGGTAGCCAGGTGAAGGTTTTCCAATCCAATATTTACGAAGGTATTCAGGACCAATATGCCTTAATTTTGGTTAATCCGCCAATTCGAGCTGGTAAGCCAGTGGTGACAGCGATGCTCCAGGAAGCTAAAAATCATTTGCTGCCAGGTGGGAAGTTGCTGGCTGTTTTGCAAAAAAAGCAGGGCGCACCATCGGCTCAAAAGAACCTGGAAGCTGTTTTCGATGATGTTTCGATTGCCGGTAAAAATAAAGGCTACTATGTCTTGGAGGCAGTTAATGGCTGAAATCCCAACTTTAAGCTCTGATCAAGTGGCTTATTTTATGGATATTGCCTTAGCGGAGGCGAAGCGGGCTGGTGAAATTGGCGAGGTACCAATCGGCGCCGTGATTGTTAAAGACGGTCAGGTGATTGCGACTGGTTCGAACCGACGGGAAATTGATCAAGAGGCCAGTAGTCATGCTGAATTATTGGCCATCAACCAGGCAAATCAGGAGCTCGGTACTTGGCGGTTAGAAAATACGGCGCTTTTTGTCACGCTCGAGCCATGCCTAATGTGTGCTGGGGCCATCATCAACGCTCGGATTCCATTGGTCTATTATGGTGCTCAAGACCAAAAAGCGGGGGCTGTCTCGTCTCTCTATAATGTCTTTGAGGATGAGCGGTTAAACCATCAAGTAAAAACTTATATTGGTGTGAAGGCTCATCAATCCAAGGCCTTATTGAAGGACTTTTTTCAAGAAATTCGTCAGAAGCAAAAGGCAAAAAAGCAGGCTGCTAAGGAATTGAAAAAGTTGGCCGAAAGCGAGTAACCATCAGGTTTCCAGGCTGATTTTTCTTCTTTAAAACGCTTGCTAAAAACCTGATATTTCGCTATAATAACAGTGCAGGCAAGGGTTGCCTTTCGAACCGAGTCAGGACAGAAATGTAGCAGCTCTAAGATTGATTAACCTTGTGCTTGTGTACATAGTAAAACCGCCAGAAGGCGGCTTTTTTTGTAAGGGAGGGGACCACCATGGCATATCAAGCACTTTACCGGGTGTACCGGCCAAGGACTTTTGAGCAAATGGTCGGCCAGGAAGTGATTACCAAGACGCTCGAGAACGCTATCGAGCAAAAGCAAACGGGTCACGCCTACCTATTCTCGGGTCCGCGAGGAACGGGAAAAACCTCAGCGGCCAAGATTTTTGCACGAGAAGTTAATGGTATCAGTGAAGACCAGGCAAACGAGTCCCACCCTGACATTATTGAAATTGATGCGGCTTCGAACAACGGAGTTGATGAAATCCGCTCCATCCGTGATTCGGCTAATTACGCGCCGATTGAAGCACCGTTTAAAATTTATATTATTGATGAGGCCCACATGTTATCGACGGGGGCCTTTAATGCGCTTTTAAAGACTTTAGAGGAGCCACCAGCTCAGGTAAAGTTTATTTTAGCGACGACTGAAGTGCAAAAAATGCCCGCAACGATTCTGTCGCGGACACAGCGCTTTGAGTTTAAGCGCCTTTCAAACGAGACAATTAAGAACCGCATGATTGAAATCCTACACCAGGAAAATCAGGCATTTGAAGACCAAGCCTTAGATGTTGTGGCGACTGCCGCCGAAGGTGGGATGCGCGATGCGCTGTCGATTTTGGACCAGGTGATTGCCTATGGCCCCGATAAAATTACGCTCGAAAATGCCTTAACGGTAACTGGTTCGGTCAAAATTGATCAGCTACTGACTTATTTAAATCAGGTGTTGGACCAAGATACGGCGGCCGCTTTGGCTACTTTGTCTGCGATTTTGTTGGCAGGGAAGGATGCTAATCGGTTCTTAGCTGATTTGATGGCGACCCTGCGGGATGTGATGCTCGTTGATTTAGCGCCGGATTTGGTGAAGGCAACCAGCAAGGTAGAAGAGTTAAAGGCCTTTAAAACCAAAATCTCTCAAGACCAGTTGCAGCAAATGCTCGTTGTTATTGACGACGTTAAAACCCAGTTGGCGGCCTCGCTGCAAAGTGATATTTACCTGGAAATCTTGACGGTCAAGTTGACGCTTTCAGACGAAGACAAAAGCCAGCCGATCTCAAAGGGTCAGTCGACTCAAGCACCACTGACGAATAGTACCACTGACAAACAAGGTAAGCCAGCTGCTCAGGCACCTGAATCCGTTCAGGATAATAAGCCAAACGAGCAAGTAGTAGCCCAAGCCAAGCCGGTTGTTGATACCGCAGTTGTTGACCAACCGGTTCAGCAGAATGCAGTACCAAGCACAAGGCTAGAGCCAAGCACAGATTTGTTGGCGGGTGCTGACTTTGCCGGTGAAGAACCAAGCGCACCAGTGGAACCGGAAGTCAGCCGGCCAGTAGCAGAGCCAAAGCAAAGCACAGCGGACAGTCAAGAACAGCCGGTCCAAGCAACAACAACTACCAGTCAGCCAGTTACCCGAACGCTCCCAACCGTTTATACAGGTCAAGAGCCCGTCCAAGCGGTTCTGTCTCAAGCAAAGCGAGATCGGTTGACACAGGCGCAAAACATCTGGCCCGACTTAGTCAAGGGCTTTGCAGTCAAAGACCAGGCGGTCTTGCAGACGGTTGAACCAATGGCCTCTTCTGACCAGGCCCTGATTTTAGCCTTTGATTTCCCAGCCATTATGGATGCCAGTTTACAAAATACCGATTTACTGGCGAACTTGGCAAATGCTCTGCGGGAAAATCAGCTACCAGAAACCTTAGTCTTGCGGAGTAAGGACGAATGGCAAAACGACCGGGCGGCTTACGTGACAGCCTTGCGGTCGGGACAAAAAATCGAGATTTCGCTCGCTGACCTGACTCCGACTGTCTTAGAATCCAATCACGACCAGGTGGCTGCAATGACTGAGACGGCGAACCAAGAAAAAGTCGACCAAGGGCCTGATTTAGTCCAAGAAGCCAAAGACCTTTTTGGGGACGATTTGGTCGTTGTGACCAAAACAGATGATGAAGGAAAATAGAACATGCAATATCCAGAACCAATTGCAAAATTAATCGATTCATATTCGAAGTTACCGGGGATTGGGGCAAAAACTGCCAGCCGGTTAGCCTTTTACACATTGGGGATGGATCAAGAAGATGTTAAATCCTTTGCAAACGCCTTGGCAACGGCGAAAGAATCAGTTACATTTTGTGAAATTTGCGGTAATATAACAACAAAGGATGAAAATCCCTGTGCTATTTGTTCCGATCCTAGCCGTGATCAAAGTACTGTTTTGGTTTTGCAAAATCCAAAGGATGTGATGGCGATGGAACAGACTGGGGAATACCACGGACTTTATCATGTCTTAAATGGCGTGATTTCCCCCAGTGCCGGAACAGGGCCAGAGGATATTAATCTGCCATCTTTAATTAAGCGCCTTTCAAAGGATGAACAGATTCAAGAAGTGATTGTTGGGACGAACGCCAATACCGATGGCGAAGCAACCGCGATGTACTTGGCGCGCCTTTTGAAGCCAGCCAATATTAAAGTAACCCG
Organism: Fructobacillus tropaeoli; assembly: GCF_016860625.1. Classification (NCBI taxonomy): domain Bacteria; kingdom Bacillati; phylum Bacillota; class Bacilli; order Lactobacillales; family Lactobacillaceae; genus Fructobacillus; species Fructobacillus tropaeoli. Next base: position 198,632 of record NZ_BOJU01000003.1, on the reverse strand, counting down.
ACTAGCAACCGGCCTAGCGGTTGGAGCCGATATCGATTATGCGGACCAACTGACCTTGATTAAGTCCATCGAAGGCAGAAATGAGCTCTAATGTTTAATAAAAAGAAAAAAGTGAATACGGGTTTTCTCAAAGAAGAGTTTGACGAATTGCTTTTAAGTCAAATTAATCAAGCGCGTTTAGAATATCATCAAGCGCAAGAATCCGAAACGGCATTGGTTGATTCGCGGGTTAACGGTCATATGATTCAGGCCCAAACGGCAGTCGATAAGGCAAAGTTCTTGTACCTCTACAATGAAGCAAAGCGTCGCAAAGCGGTGGCGAAGCAACCGCTGATTTTCAAGCAACCACAGGAATAGGAGCTTCCCATGAGTGAGATGCATTTTTTATCATTTGAGGGCCCAGAGGGTGCAGGAAAAACCACGGTGATTGAGGCGGTGCGTCCGTACTTAGCAGAATTGGCTCAGGCGGATGTCTTAGTAACCAGAGAACCAGGTGGAACACCAGTGGCCGAAGGAATTCGAACGCTTCTCCAAGAAAAAACGGAGCCAGCAATGGATCCGTGGACGGAGGCGCTGCTCTATGCCGCTTCTCGGCGTGAGCACCTTGTCCAAACCGTCCAACCGGCGATTGCTGCGGGCAAGGTGGTTTTGTCAGACCGGTACCTTGATTCGTCATTGGCCTACCAAGGTGGTGGGCGTGAACTGGGTGTTGACCGAATTGCCGGGTTAAATGCCTTTGCCACGCAGGGGCAACTACCAGACCTAACGATTTACTTGGATTTGCCTGTCGAGGTTGGGCTGGAGCGGATTTTTGCCAATCGAAAGGGTAAGATTGACCGACTGGATGAAGAGGAACTTTCTTTCCATCAGACGGTCCGTCAAACTTATTTGGAATTGGTGGAAAAAAGCCCCGAACGAATCAAGCTGGTCAACGCCAACCAAGATGTTCAAGCTGTAATTGAAGAAGTCAAGCAGGTCCTAGCGACCTATTGGAGGTAAAAAGATGAAATTAGTCAATGCCATTGTTCAAGATAAAGATGCAACAAAGTTAGCCAACGCCTTCGTCAAGGCTAAGATTCAAGCAACTCGTCTCGCCACATCAGGTGGCTTCTTACGGTCTGGTAACACGACCTTTATCATTGCCATTGATGAGGACCGGGTCGAGGAAGTTTTGCAAATTATTAAAGATATTTCACAAAAGCGGAAGCAATTTATGGTGCCACCAATTAGCGTGGAGGGGGAGCGGACAGGTGCTTTCCCAGTTGAAGTCGAAGTGGGTGGTGCCACTGTCTTCACGCAGACAATTGATGATTTCTACCAGTTTTAATTTTTAATGGCTAAAAAAAACAGTAACAAGGGTCAAACAGCCCAAAATACCGCCGAACCGGCTCTTGTTGACCAAGACTTTCAGGCAATGGCAGAAGCGGCTTATCCGGCTAATTACCGCCAGTTTGAGCAAGCGGTAGCGGAAGATCGTCTCTCACACCTCTATTTGTTAGCCGGTGTGGGGGAGGCTGAAAAAATCACCTTGGCGAAGTCGTTAGCTTCCTTTGTCCTTGGTCAAGATGAGCTAACGAAGCAGCGTGTGGCTGCTTTTGACCATCCTGATTTTGTGACCGTTTTACCCGAAAAGCCGGGAGCAGCGATTAAAATCGCGCAAATCAGGGCCTTGGTCCCAGAGCTGACGACAACCGCCTTGGAAGGGCAGCGAAAAATTTTCGTGATTGACCAGGCGGATACGTTAACGACGGCCGCAGCTAACTCCTTGTTGAAATTTATCGAGGAGCCGGCGGGTCCGCAATTGATTTTGCTGTTAACAAATAAAGCAAGCGATGTCTTGGCAACGATTCGATCGCGCGCCCAGCTGGTGAATCTACAGGCCTCCAATCAAGTCAACCTGGACAGTCAGGCTGCGAAGGAGGCTTTTGCCAAGGAAGCTCAGACAAAGGTTTTCAAGTGGTTTGAGCTAGCAATGACGCAGGATGTAGCCTTAATGGCTTATTTGCAGGGACAGCTTTTGCCCTTGGTGACCCTCAAGGACCAGGAAAATCAGGTTCTGTCTTGGCTTCAGTCACTCGGTCGCGATTTAGCAGTTTATGCTTATGTTGATCAAGACCAATTGGCTTTTCCACAGTTACTTGGTTTTTATAAGGAAATGGTCAAACGTTATCAACCAGACCAGCTGTTAGCAGTGGGTAATCTGATTTTGCAAATCGACCAATTGAAAAACGTTAATATTTCTTGGCAAAGTCGGTTAGAAAAGCTAGGGCTCGAAATCACAATAGCCTTGGGATAGGATGATATGCAGGTACAAAAAAGTTTTGCAGAACAAAAAACGGGGACGTTGTACCTCGTTGCCACACCAATCGGTAACCTTCAGGACATGTCAAATCGCGCCATTGAGGTCCTGTCGACTGTTGATGTGATTGCTGCTGAGGATACAAGACATACACAGCTGTTATTAAATTATTTTGATATTCATACCAAAAAGACGGCACTGCACGAACATAACTGGCAGGAAAAGGCACCATTGATTGTTCACGACCTTTTGGCAGGACAGTCGGTTGCCCAAGTTTCTGATGCGGGCTTGCCCTCGATCTCCGATCCGGGGAAGGAACTAGTGGCCCAAGCAATTGTTGCTGGGATTCCAGTTGTGCCTGTGCCAGGTGCTTCAGCCGGTATTACGGCCTTGATTGCTTCTGGCTTAGTGCCTCAACCCTTTTATTTTCATGGTTTCTTACCACGCAAGAAGGGAGAACAACAGGCTGTTTTGGCGGACCTTGCTCGTCGACCAGAAACGCTGATTTTTTATGAGGCCCCTCATCGCCTAAAGGCAACCATGGAAAATCTACTAACTGTTTGTGGCCCCAACCGTCGCGTCGTCTTGGCTCGGGAGTTAACAAAGCGGTACGAGGAATTCTTGCGCGGGACTACGAAAGAGTTGGCCGATTGGCTAGATGAAAATCAGGCCCGTGGGGAATTTGTTTTGATGGTTGCCGGCGCTAGCACAGAAGACCTAAAAGAAATGGCCGAGCCACAGCAAGGAGATACACAAGTCTTGGCTGAAACGGCTGACCTCCCCGTGGACCAAGCGGTGGCCGAATTAGTGACGGCTGGTCAAAAGCCAAACCAGGCCATCAAGCAGGTGGCCAAGGACCGGGGATTAAACCGGCAAGAGGTTTATAAAATTTATCATCAAATCGAGGAAGATCATGGCTGATATTTTTTCAATTACACGACCTGTTGAGTATTATCAGGTTGATTTGACACGAAAGCTTTCATTACCAATGGTCTTGAATTTGGCCATCCTATGCTCACGGCTTCAGGGTGAGCATTTGAACGTTGGCTATACTGAAACCGATAAGCGCGGTTTGGGTTGGGTTATTTTACAATACGATTTAAGGATTATCCGTCGGCCGAAATTAGGTGAAAAAATTACAATCGAAACCAAGGCTGGCGAATGGTCTTCTTTCTTTGCCATGCGTGGTTTTTACTTTAAGGACGCCAATGGTGAGGTCATTATTGATATTGATTCCCTTTGGGCCTTGATTGACCTAGAGACCAGGCGAATGCAACGCTTGCCAGAGGACCTTGTAGTTCCCTATGGTGGCCAAGAGGTGCGTCGCTTGGACAAGATGGTCAAGGTTGATAAAATCAAAGATGAAGAGGTTCAGGTTAGGCGACCCTATCAAGTGCGCTTCTTGGACATTGATGGGAACCGTCACGTCAACAATTCAAAATACTTGGAATGGATGCTGGATGTATTGCCCTTTGATTTCTTGAAAGACCATGAGGCGACTAATTTGACCATTCGTTATGAAAACGAAGTCCATTACGGTCACCAAGTTGAATCGCAAGCAATTTTAGTAGATAATAAATCAAGACACCGGGTCGTCAAAGATGATGGGATTTCGGCAGAAGCCGTGATTACTTGGATGGATCAACCCGGACAAAAAAGTGAGGAAAAGTAAATGTCTGTATTAGTATTAGGTGGCGCTGGTTATATCGGTTCGCACATGGTGCGCCGGTTGTTAGACCAAGGCCAGGATGTTGTTGTTGTTGATAATTTGGTCAAGGGACACCGAGCAGCGGTTGCGCCAGAAGCCAAGTTCTACCAAGTTGACATTCGTGACAAGAAGGCTTTGTCTGAGGTTTTTGAAAAAGAGAACATCGATGCCGTTGTTCACTTTGCAGCCTTCTCAATTGTGCCTGAATCCGTTGCCGAACCATTGATGTACTTTGATAACAACACGGCAGGAATGGTGACTTTGCTTGAAGTGATGAAGGACTTTGATGTGAAGAAGATTGTCTTCTCATCAACGGCCGCTACTTATGGTAACCCGGTCAACATTCCGATTAAGGAAACTGATCCACAAAACCCAATCAACCCTTACGGGGAATCAAAGTTGATGATGGAAAAGATGATGGCCTGGGCTGATTCAGCCTATGACATCAAGTGGGTGGCCTTGCGTTACTTCAACGTGGCGGGTGCCATCGAAGACGGTTCAATCGGTGAAGACCACGGTCCAGAAACACACTTGGTGCCAATCATCTTGCAGGCAGCAGCCGGTCAACGTGACTACATCGAAATGTTTGGGGATGACTATAACACACCAGATGGTTTCAACGTCCGTGATTACGTCCATGTTGTTGACTTGGCAGACGCTCACATTTTGGCCTTGGATTACTTGGCTAAGGGTAACAAATCAGCTCAATTTAACTTGGGATCAGCCACTGGTTTCTCTGTTAAGGAAATGGTTGAGGCAGCCCGTGAAGCGACTGGTGTCAACATTGAAGCCAAGGTTGGTCCTCGCCGTCCTGGTGACCCTGATATTTTGGTTGCGGATTCAACGCAAGCTCGAGAAGTCTTGGGCTGGCAACCAAAGTTTGACAACGTGAAGGACATCATCAAAACAGCTTGGAATTGGAAAGAAAAGCATCCAAACGGCTATGATGACCGCAAATAAAGTTTAAAAGGCCAAAAAGGCCTTTTTTTAGTGCGATTTTGCAATATAATTAATAAAAAAGCAAAAAAGTGTTGTTTGTTTGTCTGTAAGCGTTTACAATAAAGATAAAGAAACGTGTTGACTAAAATCAACCTCCGGTTCAAAACAAAGCGGAAAGGATGTTCGCCATGGCACCACTATTAGGAGCAATTGAAGGCGGCGGTACGAAGTTTGTTTTAGCTGTCTGTGATGAGGATATGAAGATTGTTGACCGTCAGTCGATTCCGACTGAAGACGGTGAAAAGACGCTTGATGCGGTGATTGCCTACTTTGACCAGTTTGAGGATATCAAAGCAATGGGGATTGCGATGTTTGGACCGATTGATATTAACCCGGAGTCCAAGACTTATGGCCGCGTCTTAGACACACCAAAACGTGGTTGGTCTGGTTATGATTTCATGGGTCGAATGAAGGCCTGGCGTGACATTCCTTACTACTGGACCACTGACGTTAATGGCGCTGCGTGGGCAGAGTATAAGACGGGGGCTGTGAAGGAAAATCAGTCAATGGTTTACCTGACGATTGGTACTGGTGTTGGTGCCGGAATCATCAACCGTGGCCATTTTCTAGCTGGTTACGGCCACCCTGAGGCCGGTCACATTATGATTCAAAAGCATCCAAAGGATGACTATAAGGGTCATTGCCCATTTCATCAGGATCACTGTTTGGAAGGTTTGGCTTCTGGACCGGCTATGGCCGAGCGTTGGGGTATGACAGCTAAGGAATTGCCTGATGATCATATCGCTTGGGAAATCGAGGCTGACTACTTGGCACAGGCCGCTGTCGACTTTACGGTCATCCTCCGTCCCGATAAGATTATCTTTGGTGGTGGGGTGCCACACCGTGAAAATTTGTTACCAATGGTTCGGAAGGCCTTTGCGGATAAGTTCCGTAACTATTTGGCAACACCTGATTTTGAGGACTACATTGTCCCAGTTTCGACTGGAGATAACGCAGGTATCATTGGTTGCTTCTATTTGGCCCAAGCTAAGCTAGCGGAAGAAGAATAAATTAGAAAATTCCACTTTTTTGGCGAAAAAGCTTGCCGACTGTCACTATATATGGTATGATATCTTTTGTTGTGAAAGACATCCATGGTTAGTTAGCTCAGTTGGTAGAGCAACGGACTCTTAATCCGTGGGTCCAGGGTTCGAGCCCCTGACTGACCATCATAAAACAAAAGACTGGAATTAATTCCGGTCTTTTTTTGTATCGTAAGGCCATAGGAGGTTTGCTGATGACAAATAAAAAACGAATCATAGCGGTGATTGCTGGCCTGATTTTACTGGCGGTGATGGTCTGGTTGGCACTTGGATCACATGGGCAAAAGCACGGCAAGGACACGAGCAGTAGCCAGTCACAGACAAAGGCAGCGACAACCAACCTGCCAAAGGGTGTGAAAAGCACGGACTGGGACCTCGTGTTGATTAATAAGCAACATCCGGAAAATCAGGAAATCAATTTTACCCAGGCTAAGGTTGGGGATAAGGTTGTTAACCAAAAGATTCAGCAAAGCGTCATTGATTTTATGGCCGGGGCCAAGGCAGCCGGCTACGACACCACCTTGGTTTCAGGCTACCGATCAATTGAATATCAGAAGGAAGTCTTTGCGAATGTCTTAGCAAACAACGAAAAGAATGGTGAATCGGAGGAAAAGGCGTTGGCCGAAACTAAGAAGGTTGTGCAAACACCTGGTTCATCCGAACACCAAACTGGTTTGGCCATTGATTTAGCTGGAAACGATGCTTTAGCGAAGTATCCAGGCCTAACTGGCGAGATGGACCAGTTCACTTCGCAGCGTTGGCTAATTGACCACGCCCCTGATTATGGTTTTATTCTTCGTTACCCAAAGGACGAGGCATCGATTAAGGAGACGGGTATCGATTATGAGTCCTGGCATTTCCGGTATGTTGGGGTCACAAATGCGAAGTATATGACAAAACATCACTTAACCCTCGAGGCCTATTTGAAGGCTCTGAAGGCGCGTGAGGCGTCTTAAAAATGAAGGCGGATAACTTGGAATTATGTTCCGAGTTATCCGCTTTTTTGTTGGCTATGATTTAGTGAATTATTCCTTTATCGAAACGATTGGATAAATTTAATAAACAGATGAAAAATGACATCTAATCAATAAAATTAGCGACTATACCAATTTTAGAATGTCTGTTCGGTTGATTTGCGGTAAAATGAATAGTTGAGTCACAAAAGAGTTTTTAAATTCGCCTTTTTTGTGGAAAAAGGCGGTATTCAGCGCTTTATCACAAGGACAACCTTAGACTATGTGGCAAAAAGACGAATGTTCACATGGGCTTAAGGGGAACAGATGTGCTCTTTTGTTCGTAAAAAGGGGAATGGGGAAAATTTGGGATAAGTTTTTAAAAATCCCAGTCTTATCGCCTTTCTCTTTTTGGAAAAGTTACCCCCAAAACCTGTGGATAAGTGGTGCGTTTGGGGATAAATCAGCAGAAATTGGTCTATGTTGGCTGATTTTGTGGGTATAAGTCTGGGGAATAGTGGATAAAAGAGTGGATAAGTTGAATGAAAGGGAACAAGTTTTGATTTTAGACCAAAACAAGTGGTGAAATTAAAATGAAAATTAAAGTATTAACGGTTGGAAAATTAAAAGAAGACTACTTGAAAAAGGGAATTGCGGAATATGCCAAGCGCTTGAACCGTTTCGGGACTGTCGAAATGGTCGAGGTTGCTGATGAAAAGACACCTGAAAAAGCATCGGTAGCCGAAAATCAGCAAATCATGGCAAAGGAAGCGGAACGAATCCAAGGAAAAATTGGGGAGCGGGACTTTGTCGTTGTTTTAGCGATTGAGGGGAAGGAACTAGCTTCGGAAGACTTTGCGCAGAAATTAGAAGCTGCCAAGAACTCGGGGCACGGTACCCTCACCTTCATTATTGGTGGATCCCTGGGGTTGGACCCCGCCATTAAAAAGCGCGCCAACCTCTTACTTTCCTTTGGACGGTTAACGCTGCCTCACCAACTGATGCGTTTGGTGTTGGTTGAGCAAATTTATCGAGCGATGATGATTTCAGCGGGTTCTACCTATCATAAATAAGCAATAATCAAATGCGACAAAAAAGCCAAACCCTTCGAGGTTTGGCTTTTTCACGTCATTGCTATTGTTCTTTAATTGAGAACTGGAAGTCCTCTGGGACGACAATTCCGATATCCTTGACCAGGACTTGTCCAGCAGATTTTTTTCCTGGATTCTTAGTGACGCCGGCCTTGATAAAGCCAAAGGAAATTGTCGTTTTGGCTTTCAAGGCAGCGCCCATAATTTGGCCGGTGGTGCCGTTGACGCCAGTTGGCAGGTCGAGCGCTACAACCGTGCTTTCGATGTGGTTGGCTGCCTTGACCATCTTTTGCAGGCCATCTGGCAAATCCTTGTTTAATCCAGTACCAAAGATGGCATCGATGATTAATGAAGCCTGCTTGAAGTCTGATTTTTCAGAACGGGGAACGCCACAGGCTTCAGCAATTTGCAGTTGGTGCTTGACGGCAGGCTTAGCCTTGTTGGCATTACCGACAAACTGCAATGAAACAGGGATGTGCAACTGGTGCAACAAGCGTGCGAGGGCAATCCCATCGGCACCGTTATTGCCCAAGCCAACTAAGACCAAAACGTTGGAGAGGTCATAGGCACCGGCGCCAAGGACGTCCAAGGCGGCTAAAGCGGCACGTTCAATCAAAACATCTTCTGACAAACCGATGGTTGTCATCGTGTATTGGTCTAGTTCCTGCATTTCTTCTGTTGTCACGAGTTGTGTCATTCAAATCACCTTAGTATAATAGATATATTCAATTATAATATAGAACAGCAAAAAAGAGTAATGAAAGGCGGCCACAAAATGGATAACATGGAAGTTGCTGATGATTATCAACAGGTAAAGGACCAAGTGGCGATTTTGAATGCCCGAGGTGAAGCGGTCACTGAAGAAGAAATGATTGAGCGGACCCTTTTGCGCGGTTTGGAAGAAATTTTGGACTACCGGATGGATGGGACTTTTTACACGGTTAAGTGGAACGACCAGAAGGAGTTGGAGCTTTATGATGTCTATCATGAGCTTTCCGCAACCATTAAGCCAAAGGGCAGCTCTTTGATTGAAGACTTTAAGAATGACGATCAAGGATTGTGGGACAACTTCAATTTGTCCGTGATGGCAATCGAGAACCGTTAAAAATGCTTGCCGTAACAAACATTATCTGTTATGATATTATCTGTTACGGAGAAGTACTCAAGAGGCTGAAGAGGCGCCCTTGCTAAGGGTGTAGACGTGTTAAAGCGTGCGAGGGTTCGAATCCCTTCTTCTCCATAGAAGCCTGCAACAGTAGGCATTAGTAGTCAAAAATCTTGAAAAGCACTACTTTAGCATTCAAGGAAAATCAAGAGAAATCATAGAGAATTAACCAAAATGGTACTTTTTTGGAAAAAGTGCTGATAGGTGACAGAAAAAGCTTACGATTCTAAATCGTAAGCTTTTTTGTTAAAAATGAGTTGATAGATTTTAATTTTTAAAAGATATAAAAATATTTGTGGTAATGGCTAGGGAACTAGCGCTTTTTGTTGATTTTAGGTTTTTTAATTAAGATACCATTTATAAAAAATACCGATAATTAAATTTAACATAACGTGCTTTATCGAAAATAAGAGCCCACAACCCGATGAGTATCAGGATTGTGGGCGATTTATGAATTTAACTAAAAAGCATTGGTATGCCTCTTAGAAAGCTGTTAGAGTGCCATTCTCTGATTGTGAAAAAATCAATTTTGAGAGCGTTGAGCTTTTGCGTTAATGGTCGCTAATATTGCCGTAAAAAGCCAAACAAGAACGCTTAAGAATTCATATTTATTATGAGTATGAATACTAATAAATATATTGGCGACTGTTACGAATGAGATTACTGCCAAAACCAAAGTATGATATTTGCGAAATAGATTGTACAAAGAGTTTCTCCTTTCTTTGGCTCATTCTTAATTATATCAAAAAGTGTTCCGGCAGTTTGTATAGTAATTATGATGGTTTAACCTTAACATTACTGACAAATGATTAGATAGTCGATTAAATTCTCTACTTCAAAAAGTTTTATTATTTGTTCGATGCAAACAAGCGATATTTATTCAGCATGTTATTAAGGTAATCACCCTTAATGTTTAAAACGGCTGTCAATGTAACAACAAGTATTAATGCTATTTTTATCATCATATCTATAAATGTAAAATTAGAATGCAAAATCATTCTAGTGAAAAATTTTATGGGAAAATTTAGAAATGCGAAAATCCATAAACAAGTATAAAAACGTATATTAGAAATTTCTATCAAATAAACAACGAATAGATAATAAAGATACTACAAACTTACGGCTTCAATAGTATTATAAAAGTCCATGCTAGCTGTGTTGAGTTCGATAGCAAAAAATAACACTAACATTGGAAGATATGATAGTAAGGTTGCTTTTAATAATGGCTACCGTTGAACGCGACAAAATGTTTGAATAAAAGTTACGACTAAAATAGAAGAGGCTAGTGGAATAAGTGACCAACTTAGCTTTCTACCGATCGTGAAATTAATAAAAAGCGTAATCATATTAGCTATCAAAAATAGTAAAGTACCATATTTATTCACTTTTTGAACTATTTTTTTTATTCTTAATTTTTTAACTACTAAGGCATAATTTCTATTTAGTAGTTCATCTAAAGAACAATTAAAAATACTGCTCATGATAACAGTGCTTTCTATATCTGGATAGCTTATTCCATTTTCCCAATTTGAAATAGTTTGTCGAGAGACATGGATTTGTTGTGATAATTCTTTTTGAGTCAAGCCATTCTTTTCACGATAAAATTTAATGTTATTTCCAGCCGTCATAATTACTCCTAATATTTAAATCGATACCTCATATTAATTTGTAAAGTGATTAATTTGCAAGACAAGAATATGGGCACGGACTTTTTGCCATTATAATTTGACATTTTAATTATAAAAAAATAATATTATTATAATTAATTATTCATAATTTATAATTCGGAGAGAAACACATGAATTTAGTGCAAAATAAAGCTTTTCGGTCTCTGTCTTTTAGCAGTTTGTTTGAAGTGATTGGGATTAGTTTCTTCAATATTGTTTTACTTCTTTTGGCTAAAAGTACTAGCACCCCTTCATTTTGGGTTGCTGCCGTTTCAATCGCAACTGTCTTACCAGGTGTTGCCTCTGCTTTTCTAGGGAAAATTTCTGGTAGTGTCCAGCATAAAACTCGTTGGATTATTACCTTGACATTATGTCAAAGTAGTCTGTTCTTCGTTTTAGCTGCTCTTTTCCATGGTAATCACAACTACATCGCCTTTGCCCTTATCATTAATATCGTTTCCGATATGGCTGGCATTGTGATTAATTTAATGAAAATGCCGATTATTCAAAATAAAGTTGAGGAAGATTTACAACAACAAGCAATGGGTATTTATCAAAGTATCAGTCAACTAATCCAACCGATTGGGCAGGCGATTGGTGTTAGCTACATCGGTTTCACTCATGATTATATGACGGGTAGTTTGTTAAATGGCGTAACTTTCTTGATTTCAGCGATTATTTTATCAGTTTCTCATAAGCACCTTGACTACCAAAGTCAGCAAGTTGATTCAGCACCGGGACAAGCACCAAAATCAATTAAGTTTAAAGAGGCTTTGCGGCTGTATGCCCGCGTTATCCAACTGCCTGTTTTCAATTCCATTAGCGCTATTATTTTAATCAATGCTCTTGGCGCTAGTATCGATGGCATTTTAAATTTGTATGTATTAGATACACCTTCGGCATCACCCTTTAATTTTGGTGTTACCATTTTGATTATTAATGTTCTTTTTGTTTTTGCCAGCATTGCTGGTGCCGTGATTGTAAACGATCCCTTTAAATCTCTTTCTTTTAAATCAATCATCACCATTGTGGGTGTGGCAATCTTTGCCCTTTATCTAACGTTAATTTTCAATTTAGGACTAATCTTTACACTCATTCTTTTAGCTTTGATTGCCTATTTAGCAGGTAAAATCAATCCTAAGATGTATGCCCTATTAATGAAAAATGCTGACTCATCCTCACTAAGTATCATCTTAGGAATTTTGAGTAGTATTTTAACGATTGCTACGCCATTTGGTACTATCATTTTAGTTGGTGGCTACCCGATTTTTGGTAAAAACATTATTCTGTGCATTTCTAGCGTGATGGCCATCATTGCGGCAATCATAATTCAAGTTGGGAAAGTACCCAAAGAAAACACTAAATAAAAGGTCACTACCCGAACCAGGTAGTGACCTCTTTTTTAATATATGCTATTCATTCTTTTTATTGATGACTAGCCAACCAGTCCTCTTGAAAGATAGCGTAGTGGTCAAAATCGACCCATTGACCATCATAGAAGATTTCATCTTTTGAAGCACCTTCCTTGACAAAGCAAGCCTTAGTATAGGCCTTTACAGCTCCTGCGTTGAAAGGGAAGACGGACAATTTCATTTTGTGCATGTTCAGATTGTTGAAACCATAGTCCAACATCAAGGACAGTGTTTCTTGGCCGTACCCTTTGGACAGGTCTTCTTCTTTTCAATCTCATATTGCTGCTGTTCTGAATCGTAATCGACTTCACAGTCGAATTTTTTAATTAGTACAGGAATCTCTTATAATGGTACGGCCCTTCCCATAATTAGACAATCTTGACACTGAAGCAAGGCGCAAGCGCGCAACAACAGGTATAGACTTCCTTGACTATACTGATGCAAAAACAACTTTGAATATCAATGTAGAAATAACTAACAAAATCAGGGAACAAACGTGCGCCACTTTGAACAATATTTTTATCTATCGATGTAAACAATTTTAATTTTTGTTATTCTCAATGACTCAACTTGAACTTAGACAATGCAGGTTAGCATAAATGTTTGCATGGACAAATAAAAAAATGCGTGATAAAATAATATTTCGTTAGTTAGGCAACTAACTATTTAAAAGACAGGAGTAAAAAATAGGAGGTATTATGGACGAATCAATAGGACGGCTGATTAAGATAGCCCATTCAAGGCTTAATTCGCAATTAGATGAGTTAGCAAAGCCATATGGACTAACCGGGGTCCAAATGGCTGTCATTGACTATTTACGTTCTAATTCGGATGAAGTGACGCAAAAAGATATCGAAAATGAGTTTCAAATACAAGGCTCTACGGTTACAGTGATGATTGATCGTTTAGAACATAAAGCGTTAGTTCAAAGAATTAAAAGCCTCAAAGATAAAAGAGTGAATGAAATCAAATTAACTGAAAAGGGACAGCAAATTTCCAATTTGGTTAAAAACTATATCCAAGATTATGAGCGAGATATTTTTTCTCAGTTCTCTGAAGAGGAAAACAAAACAATTTTAAAATTCTTACACTCATTTGAGAAATAACGGAGGAATGATGGAAAATCGGGAATTTGTATTAAAAAATAAGTTAGCAATTGTTGCTGCAGCCATATTGGCTGCAGGGGGCGTCATGGTTGAAACGGCCCTTAATGTGACCTTTCCGGCTTTAACAAAAGTCTTTAACATCTCATTAAATGATGTTCAATGGGTTACCACCGCTTATTTGCTAGCAGTGACTGTTACGATGACGATTAGTTCATATTTAACTAAGCGATTTGGTAACAAAAATGTTTGGATTGGCGCTAATGCTGGTTTTATTTTAGGAAGTATATTGGCCGGGTTTGCTCCATCATTTTCATTTCTATTACTTGGGCGAGTCTTAGAAGGGGTATCAGCAGGTTTGGCGATGCCATTGATGTTCAATCTAATTTTGACCTTGGTACCTTTTGACAAGATTGGTACCTGGATGGGAATTGGATCAATGGTTATTGGTTTGGCACCATCAATTGGCCCTACGTATGGTGGAGCATTGGTTGAAAGTTTGGGTTGGCGTTCAATCTTTTTCACGTTATTGGTAATTCCAGCCCTATCAATCTTGATTGGAATCGCAACGATACCAGCTCATAGTGAGACGAACGAAAACTTGTCATTTGATTTTACTTCATTCTTCTTACTCGCTTTCGCTTTGATTGCAGGTATCTTAACGGTTAACCAATTAGAATCTGGTTCGGTTAACTACGTTTTGTTAGTATTGACAATCATTGCACTGTTCCTCTTTATCAAGGTTTCACTTAATAGTAAGAAAACTTTCTTAAATATTCACTTGTTTAAGGTACCGTCTTTTACTTTGCTATGGATTCCGGTTATTCTTTACATGTTTGCTAACCTAGGATTGGGATTGTTACTACCTAATTATCTTCAGTCAGTAGTACACTCAAGTAGTTTACTAGCAGGCTTCTCATTACTTCCAGGGACGTTTATTGGTGCCCTATTAACACCTTTGTTTGGTTCGCTCTATGACCGAATCGGATCAACAAAGTTACTTTTTGCCGGTAATATCCTCTTTGCATTAGCATTATTAGCTATGTCTTTGTGGGCTAAAAACTTGACGTTTATGACGATTGTGCTTACTTATACGCTGTTTACTATTGGGCGAACAATGTCCTTTAGTACTGGAATGACCGCAGCATTGGTTGATGTCTCACCAGAAGAACAAAGCGATGGAAATGCGATTATTCAGGCTGGACAAATGTTCATGGCTGCTGCTGGAACAACTGTTGCAGCATTGTTTGGTTCTAGCTCGGCAGGACTTGCAAGTGGAATGCAAGGATTTATGTGGTTGTTGTTTGTTATTTCCCTATTAATTTTTGTCATGTTTGCTGTACAGGCAAAAAAGGCACAAAAATAAAATTGATAAATCAGCTCATCAAATGATGCGTGGTTTACGACAACATGAGCCTCAGAATGAAGACAATATTCTGGGGCTTTTATGATGAGCAAACTGGCGAAACAAGATAAAGTTAAGTTGAAGTAAATTAAAAGGCCAGCTACTGATATTTAATCGGTAACTGGCCTTGTAGCTTGATTTGTGTTGTAATAGTGAATTTTGTTTTCAATGGCATTAATTAAAGCATTTTAGTCATGTTATACCAAGTCTCACCAGCATGCTGAGAATCAGAAATGCCATCGACTTGATAACCGTTTCTTTCATAAAAAGGAACCAGTTTTTCTAAACATGTTAAGGTTATTAACTGACGTCCTTGTTGCTTCGAAACGATAGCCAGTTGTTGTAATAATTGACCTGCAATGCCCATTTTTTGTTTGTCTGGTGATACGACCAAACTCAGAATTGTTTGATAGGGTGCTTGATCTGAATTGGGAACTGATGTTTCAAATAGTTCGTCTGAAATATAACGTTCTGTCGACGCCGGACCAACAATGTAACCTGCAGGATTTTCTTGTTCATCATAGGCAACAATAAACGTATCTGGGATAACTTTTATTCGTTCTAACATACTTTCCTTGGTGGCCGCCTCGGCCTCAGAAAAACCTGAATTTTCAATATTCATAATTTTATCTAAATCAGTTTCTTTTGGTTTACCAAATGTAATTGCCATTATTAAGCCTCCTTTATTTTGCCGTGAAAAGTATTATAACTCATTAAATAGGTTGGTCAAAAATATTAGTACAAAGCCACTACTCTGGTTTGGGTAGTGGCTTTTTTAATTCATTTTTTGTATTATCGCCGACTAGCCAACCAGTCCTCTTGAAAGATAGCATAGTGGTCAAAATCAACCCAATGACCATCATAGAAGACTTCATTTTTTGAAGTACCTTCTTTGACAAAACCAGCCTTAGTATAGGCTTTTACAGCTCCGGTATTGAAAGGGAAGACCGACAATTTTATTTTATGCATGTTCAGGTTATTGAAACCATAGTCCAATATCAATGACAGTGTTTCTTGACCATAGCCTTTGAATCGGTCTTCTTCTTTTGGAAAACCAATACCAAGTTCACAAGAATGGTTACGAATACTGATATTTGATAAGCTGACAAACCCAATTAAGCTGTCATCATCGACCTTGCGAACGGTAAATTCAACATTTTCGTCACTTCTAGAAGAATTACGAAAAATCTTTTCCCAATCTTCCGCCGTAAAGGGGTGAATGACGTCATCAGACAGCGGATTAATAAAGTTTTCATCCCATTGCCAGCTGGCAAAGTCGTTGCCATCACCTTCGTGGTAATGCGATAATTTTACATTTTTTCCTGTAAACATAATTTCTCCTGTTTAATCTCGTATTGCCATTGTTTAGAGTTGAAATCAGAATAAAGGCTGATTTTTTTAAATCAGTACTGTGAGATTCTGAAAGTTACTGGGTGTGATATTACAAACAGTATAACTTAAAACGGCTTAACATATGCTGACCGTTGGAATGCCAGCTTTTTTTAATCCGTAAATCTCAGCAAGTAGCCATTTGGATCTTGAATTAAAAATTCTTTTTGAACAATCAAACCGTCAGCACCTTCGTATCGGCTGACTGTTAGTTCACGAAATAGGGACACACCACTGCTCATAATTTCATGATAGAAATTATCAATTGCTGGGATTTCAAATGATAAATTGATACCACGCCCGAGAGGGTAAACGAGCTCTGCAGTGTTCCAACCGCTATCGTGAATTTCTTCCAACATGACCTGGTTACCATCTTTACTTAAGAAAACGAAATGTTTACCTGGTCGTTCATACTCAACTTTAAATTTTAAAGTATCGAGATAAAAGCGTTTTGATTGTTCAAGGCTAAAGACGGATAATTCGGGGATGGTTTTATTGAATTTCATTGTTCTTTTCCTTTATTAACCAAGATGTTGTGGAGGGTTTAGCCCTGGCTTGAATTGCACTGTGAGCGTTGAAAATGTGCTTTTGTTGATTATAGTGTTTTTGAACGAATGTTTAATCGACAGGAGGAGCTAAAACTTAAAATTTCCTCATCCAATCAATTAATCAAATAATGCCGGGGTAAATGCTGGTTGATAATTTTGTCATGCTTTAGTCGATATAAAATTACTTTTTGTTGCAGTCTCTTTGAATATTTATACACTGATACACATTAGAAAAAAATACTGTAGAATAGAAAAAGGTATAAATTAATATCTAAATGTCTAACGTTTGGATTGGGTGAATGTAGAGGTACTAGAGAAACTTTTTTAGCAACGTCTTTAATTGCTAAGAAAATATAATCAATAAATTTAGTATTTTCTTCCATTAACTTGAACAACGTGCGCAAACACACGCTAAGAGCGAGGGAGAAACCATGAATGGATTTTTTGTAATGCTATTTTTCGTATCCCTGATTTGGCTAATGGTCGAATGGATGAAAAATAAGCGGGCGGGATTAAAGCTGCCAAAGCGAGGTAAGTGGCTACTAGCGGCAACGCTGGCCTTCTTTATGATTGCCGGGGTAACGACACCTACCGATCAATCACAGGCGGATGACAAGCCAAAGGCGAAAAAATCAGCTACAACGGCGTCGCAGTCAAAGAAATCGGCTGCGACTTCAAGTAGTGCCGCAGCTACTCAAAGTTCAAGTACCAATGTTGACCAAAAACAGCAAACGGATAGTGGCCTCTTAGCATTTACCGGCAAGCGGCAAATGGTCATGGGTGACTTGGATCGATTGGGGCGAGCAACTTATTCTCATATTCAATTGCAGGATAAGGATGAGCCAAAAGTTAAACGGGCAGCAAAATTAAAGTACAACCCGGTCGGGTGGCACAACTTTAAATTTTATTATGGTGATGGAACCAAGCAGGCTTGGGTAATGAACCGAGGTCATTTGGTTGGTTACCAATTTAGCGGTTTGAATGATGAACCCAAAAACTTAGTACCAGAAACGGCTTGGATGAATGCTGGTAATTATAAGGGAATGAACGATAGTAACCAGGATTCGATGCTTTTCTATGAAAATCGTCTTGACTCTTGGTTGGCTAACCATCCGAATTATTGGCTAGATTACCAAGTAACACCAATTTACCAAGGGGATGAATTGATTCCTCGCCAGGTCAAGTTGGACTATGTTGGCTTAGATAGCTCAGGTAAGACACTCGTAATTAAGCTGGGGTCCGGTAAAGAATCAACTGATAGCAATGGCGTTACTCATGTTGTTCTTGATAATGTGACACCAAACGGAACAATTGATTATGCTAGTGGACGAGCTACGAATACGGTTGCAGAGGCTGGTACTAGTGTTGCAACAAAGAAGAGTAAGTCAAGCAAATCCACGACAAAAAAGCAGGAGCAAAGTACAGCTCCTGCAACTCAATCAGATGCTTCAGTAGCACAATCGACCACCCCGACAGAACAGTCTACAGCGCCTGCTGCGCAACCTACTCAGTCTGATCAAGGCAATAGCGGTGAATCCGATAGAACAGTTTATGTCACTGGTGGCGGAAAATCAGATGTCTACTGGTATAGTACCGATTCAATGCCAGCTCGTACTAATAAGGCCAACATCATCACGATGACCGAAGCGCAGGCGAAAGCACAGGGAAAGCGCCTCTCGTTAAAGCAGTGAGCAGAAAAAGGTCGGAATCAAAAATCCTTTTCCCAACTCTATTCCACCTTGCATGCCCTTCCAAGCTTGCGTACAATGGACATCAACAGGAATAGAGAAGGAGAACAACACAAATGACTATGGGTGCTTCTTTCAAAAGCTTTTGGAAAAACTATTTTAACTTTACCGGTACTGCGACTAGGGCCGAATATTGGTGGATGGTTTTACTTGGCGGCATTTTGGCAATTCTTTGGGTAGTTGCGACTGTGATTATGGCTGTTTTTGCCGGCCTGTCACCAGCTAATGAAAAAATGAATATTTGGCATTGGTTAACGACCTTGTCGGGTGGTCTAATCCTTTGGCTAGTTGTCTCAGCATTGGTTTTTCTGGCTATTTTAATTCCTTCGCTATCGTTGGAAGTCCGCCGCATTCGAGACACAGGGTTGAATGCCGTCCTGGTTTGGATTGTTTTTGCCATTGATATCTTGTCTGATGCTTTTGGTTCAACCGGAGTGTTGAACGATATCGTGTCCTTGTTGATTCTGTTGATCTTGGTCTTTCCAACCGATAAGTTAGCAAACGTTCGAATGATTGGTAAAAATCAGCGCTAAGGCTAAAGCTTGCCAACAATAACATCAATTGATACAACTTTGAGAAAGCAATTCCAATTCTGAATTGCTTTTTTAGTTTGTAATTTATTGCTAGTAAGATAGAAATATTAACAAATTTAGACAAATGTCAGGTTTTCTGTTATGGTTGAAATATAAATGCTTTGACATTTCCTGCCGTTGAATCAGCTAGGGTTGCCATCGGGTCGCCCAGGCTGATTTTTTGGCGGAAAAATAATAAAATGAAAGGAAAATTATTAGATGAAATCGTTATCCAAATTTTTACATAAGCTTTTGCACCACCCTAATACCCTTGCTTGGGTTTTTCCAATCGTGATGGTTGCCATCATGTCCACATATAATACTGTTATTCGTTTTGGCTTTTCTGAACAGAAGCTTGAACGCGTTTGGCTCATGTATCCAGTTGTTGTGGTCTTTATTTATTGCTTGCGTACTTTTGTGACCTTGCCAATTACCATGCGGCTTCATAAGCATTATCCGAAATTTATTAAAAATCATTTGTCCGAAAGTTACACGGTTCCATTGACTGTGATGATGCTTAATGTTTCCATCATGATGCTCTGGTTGACCGAAATGTACCATCGTCTTTACCCACAATTCTTGCCAGGTTACTTGATGAATTGGGTCAAAACTTTCTTTGTTGCTGTACCGATTTTCTTCTTGATTGTTCGACCAATTATCTTAGCCATTTTTGATTACCTCAGAAATCGGTTCCCTGTCGAACCTTTAATTGAAAAAATGGAAGATACATTGGAAACGGGTCACCGGGCCTAACGACAAGGGTGAAAAGTAGGTGAATTATTTTAGAGTAAAAGCAGAACATTTGTCTTCTTTTGCTCTTTTTGTTTGTTTTTAGGTAGCTAATATAAGAAAAACCTTAAACTTTTTTCATTCTTTTGTTATGTTAGCTAACAAAGTTTGTCAGATTTTAGGACGTTGACCCGTAAGATGGAAATAAGCTTGGCCCACTTACGGTCGACTAGAATAAATGTTGCAAGGAGAAAAACGATGTCAATGATCGAATTCAAAAATGTACAAAAGTACTATGGTGACTTTCATGCCCTCCACGACATCAATTTAAAAATTGATGCGGGTGAGACTGTTGTCTTAATCGGCCCTTCTGGGTCAGGAAAGTCGACCTTGATTCGAACCGTCAACGGTTTAGAAGAAATCGAAGACGGGCAGTTGATTGTGGATGGTCAAGACCTCCACGACCCCAAAACCGACATTAATAAGATCCGTCGGGATGTCGGGATGGTCTTCCAACACTTTAATTTGTATAACAACAAAACAGCGTTGGAGAACATCATGTTGGCACCGCGTCTAGTTTTGGGCCGCGAAGAGGCCGAAAACAAGCGAATCGCAATGGAATTGCTGGAAAAAGTTGGTTTGGCTGACAAAGCCAACAACATGCCGTCTGCCTTATCAGGTGGTCAAAAGCAACGAATCGCCATTGCCCGGTCTTTGGCAATGAAGCCAAAGGCACTCTTGTTCGATGAACCAACTTCTGCATTGGACCCTGAAATGATTGGGGATGTTTTGGATGTTATGCGTGATATCGCCAAGGATTCATCCATGACTTTGTTGGTTGTGACTCACGAAATGGGCTTTGCCAAGGCAGTGGCCGACCGGGTGATCTTTATGGCCGACGGTCGCATTTTGGAAGATAATTCGACAGCTAGTTTCTTTGAAAATCCTCGAGAACCGCGGGCGAAGAAGTTCTTAAGCCAGGTGGAACACCACTAAGAAGACGGGAAAGGGGAATTGCTTTATGGAAAAAGCAAAGAAGCGGCGCTTTGGCTTAATCGCGACCATTATTTTAGCCCTGGCCATTGTCCTTGGTCTATTTTGGGCGCAACAAACGGTTGCACATAATGCCAAGCACCAAGATACCCTCACTCGAGTAAAGAAGAGTGGGAAAATTGTTTGGGGAACCAAGGCTGATACGAAGCTGTTTGGTTTGATGGACACGAAGGCTGGTCAATCTGAAGGATTCGATGTCGACATGGCCAAGGCTGTCACCAAGCAAATCGGTAAGCAAATTGGCGAAAAGTTGACACCATCCTTCGTGACGGTTTCAACTGCCTCTAAAATTCAGTTGCTGAAGAATACCAATATTGATGGAGTCTTCGGTGTGATGACGATTACCCCAGAACGGGCAAAGATTGTTGATTTCAGTCAACCATATTTCCCAGCGGGTCAGTCACTTTTGGTTAAGAAGGATTCAGGCATCAAGTCTGTCAATGATTTGAACGACCCAAGCAAGACTGTTTTGGTCGTTGTGGGAACAACCGCAGCACAAAATATTAAGAAGTTTGCACCGAAGGCCAAGACGATTGCCTTACAAGACTATGCTTCTGCCATGCAGGCATTGAAGGCTGGTCAAGGACAAGCAATCTCAACCGATAACGCGATCTTGTATGGTTTGGCCACGGAAAACCCAGACTACCAGGTTGTTGGTGGTACATTGACCAACGGCCCTTACGGGGCAGCCTTTGACCATGATCAAAAGCCAATGGTTGATCAAGTCAATCAGGCAATTAACACCATGAAGAAGAACGGTGTCTACAACCAGTTGATTAAGAAGTGGTTCGGTCAGGTGCCAGGTTTGGATTGGCATGATTTGGAGGTGCACGAATGAGTTTGTTTGAACAAAATTTCTCGGTCTTCCTCCAAGGATTTGGTCACACCCTGTTGGCTAGTATCTTTGCCTTGGTGGGATCACTGATTTTAGGAACAATTTTTGCGATTATGCAGGTCACGAATTCAAGAACGGCCCGCACAATCGGTAATATCTATGTCCAGGTTTTCCGAAACATTCCGCTGTTGATTATCACGCTTTTCTTCTACCTCGCGGTAGCGAAGGTGATTAAGATGACAGGGTTTACGGCCGGAACAATTGCTTTGACGCTGTATACCTCAGCCTTTATTGCCGAATCCGTTCGAGCTGGTATTCTTTCCATTGAAGCCGGTCAGATGGAAGGGGCACGAGCAAACGGGTTGACCTTTGGTCAGGCAATGCGGGTGATTATTTTACCTCAGGCCTTCAAGGTGGCGATTCCTTCATTGGGAAATCAGTTTATTAACTTAGTTAAGAACTCATCAATTTTGGCCTTTGTCGGTGGACTGGACTTGATGTACCAAGGAAACATCGTGGCAGCGAACTCCTTTGATACCTTTACGACTTACATTATCATTGGACTCTTCTACCTTGTAATTACCTTGCCACTCAGTTACTACATCCAACACCTTGAACATAAATTGAAGAAGAACGCATAAGGAGGCCGCAGAATGTCAGGATTTTTTAGTGCCTTTACAGAGGCAAACCTCGGCTACCTGATGGGCGGTCTAGGGATTACCGTTGGGGTCTCAATCATCTCGGTTGTTTTGAGTCTGATTTTTGGTTCCATTATTGGAATTGTTTTCTTTGAAAAGATTCCTTACTTCTCAAGTTTCGTTGGAACAATCAACAACATCGTTCGTAACTTGCCGTTGTTGTTAATTATTTTCTTTACTTACTTTGCCTTGCCACAATTAGGCCTGCACTTGCCAATTTTTTGGGCAACGGTCGTGGCCATGACGGTCTTCCAGTCGGCAATGTTGGCTGAAATTGTCCGTGGTGGTTTGGAAGCTGTTGATATCGGCCAGTTTGAAGGTGCCCGTGCCAATGGTCTGTCGAATATGCAGACGATGTGGCACATTGTGTTGCCACAGGCCTACAAGAAGATGATTCCGCCAATTATCTCGCAACTGATTTCCTTAGTGAAGGATACGAGTTTGGCATCCGGAATTGTTCTTGCGGAATTGACTTACCGTGGTCAAATTATCTACGCGCAAAACACGAATTTCATCGTGCCCGTCTTGGTTGTGATGACCTTGGTTTACTTCTTGTTGAACTACGGCTTGTCATTGATTGCCAAGTGGTTTGATCACAAGTTGGCATAATTGTTTGCCTATTATATATATGAAGAAAACGATTCACTTTTTGAGTGGATCGTTTTTTCTTTTGGACAAATCAGTTGTCTTTAGTTCGGCAACTTAGCAATTAGCTAGTAGAACTAGGTCAATTTCAAGTCTTTTAGTCAAAATACCTAACGTAGAGGGGCTATAAATGGTAAAATGTACGTATTAATCTTAACGCCTTTTCCTGCAGTTAGGAAAAGGCGACTTTTTTGTGAGGAGAAAAGCGATGTCAATGATTGAATTCAAAGATGTACAAAAGTACTACGGGGATTTTCATGCCTTACACGATGTGAACTTGAAAATTGACGCGGGTGAAACGGTGGTCCTCATTGGCCCTTCCGGTTCCGGAAAGTCAACCTTGATTCGCACAATCAATGGTTTGGAAGAAATCGAAGAGGGGCAGTTATTGGTTGACGGGTTCGACTTGCATGACCCGAAGACGGATATTAATAAAATTCGTAAGAACGTTGGGATGGTTTTCCAGCACTTTAACCTCTACAACAACAAGACGGTTTTGGAAAATATTATGCTGGCACCACGCTTGGTTTTGCACCGCGATGAAGCCGAGAACAAACGGATTGCTATGGAATTGTTAGAGCAGGTTGGTTTAGCAGATAAGGCGAATAGCATGCCGGCAGCGTTATCAGGAGGCCAGAAGCAACGAGTGGCAATCGCTCGTTCATTGGCAATGAAGCCAAAGGCTTTGCTGTTTGATGAGCCAACTTCCGCCTTGGATCCCGAAATGATCGGGGATGTGCTGGATGTCATGCGTGATATTGCGCGCGATTCTGATATGACCTTGCTGGTGGTGACTCATGAAATGAGTTTCGCCAAGGCGGTCGCTGATCGGGTAATCTTTATGGCCGATGGCCGAATCTTAGAAGATAGTTCAACGGAAGCTTTCTTTGAAAACCCAACAGAGCCACGGGCCAAGAAGTTCTTGAGCCAGGTAGAACATCACTAAAATGGAAGGAAGGGTCTAGCTAAATTAACTTAGTTAGATAAAGCGTATGGAAAAGATTAGAAAACGTCGTTTTGGAATCATTGCTTCGCTGGTTTTGGCTGCCCTGATTTTGCTGGGGGCTTTTTGGGCCAGCGTGACGATTGACAAAAACAAAACGCACCAAGATACCCTGGCCCGGGTTGAAAAGAAGGGGCAAATTACCTGGGGTGTTAAAGCTGATACGAAACTTTTTGGCCTGATGGATACTAAAACTGCCCAACCGGCCGGTTTTGAAATTGATTTGGCCAAGGCGATGACCGCCCAGATTGCTAAACAAACCAATACGAAACTTTCAGCAGCCTTTGTGCCAGTGTCTTCCGCTTCGCGGATTCAGTTGCTGAAAAATACGAACATCGATGGGCTGATTTCCACAATGACGATTACGCCAGAAAGAGCGAAAATCGTTGACTTTACCAACGTTTACTTTAACGCCGGTCAGTCATTATTGGTTAAAAAGGACTCTGGCATTCAATCCGTCAAGGATATGAACGATCCGAAGTACACGGTGTTGGTCGTTGTGGGAACGACCGCCGCCCAAGAAACGAAGAAGTATGCGCCGAAGGCTAAGATTATTGCCTTGCAGGACTACGCTTCTGCGATGCAGGCGTTGAAATCAGGACAGGGACAGGCGCTATCAACGGATAATGCCATCCTTTACGGTCTCGCAACCGAAAACCCAGAATACCACCTTGTTGGTGGGGTCTTCACCAAGGCACCTTACGGAATGGCCTTTGACCATAACCAAAAGCCAATGACAAAGCAGGCCAACCGCGCTTTGAAGACTTTGCAGGAAAATGGCACGTACAACCGTTTGGTTGAAAAGTGGTTCCATAACGTTCCTGGCTTGGATTGGCATGATTTGGAGGTAAACAAATGAGCCTTTTAAATCAATATTTTTCAGTGTTTGTCCAAGGATTTGGTCATACGCTTTTAGCAAGTATTATTGCCCTAATTGGGTCACTGGTCTTGGGAACTCTGTTTGCCATTATGCAGGTCTCATCTTCGAAGGCCGGTCGCATCATCGGGAATATCTATGTTCAGGTTTTCCGGAATATTCCACTCTTGATTATCACGCTTTTCCTGTATTTAGCAGTAGCGAAGGTGATTAAAATGACTGGTTTTGTCGTCGGAACGGTCGGGTTGACACTGTACACGTCCGCCTTTATCGCTGAATCGGTTCGTGCCGGGATTCTTTCGATTGAAGCCGGCCAAATGGAAGGGGCCCGCGCGAATGGGTTGACCTTTAACCAAGCCATGCGGGTGATTATTTTACCCCAGGCCTTTAAGGTGGCGATTCCTTCATTGGGAAATCAGTTTATCAACCTGGTCAAGAATTCCTCCATTTTAGCCTTTGTTGGTGGGTTGGACTTAATGTACCAGGGTAACTTAGTGGCTGCTTCATCCTTTGATACCTTTACGACGTATATCATTATTGGTGTCTTCTATTTGGTAATCACGATGCCATTGAGTTACTACGTCCAACACTTGGAAACCAAGTTGAAGAAGAAAGCCTAAGGGGGAAAGGTCATGTCTGAATTTTTTAACGCTTTTACCTCAGCTAACATGGGTTACCTCCTGGGGGGCTTAGGCATTACTGTTGGCGTTTCAGCTATTTCGGTTGTCTTGAGTCTGCTGTTTGGTTCCATTGTGGGGATTATTCAATTTGAAAAGATTCCATTCTTTTCATCATTTGTTGGCACGTTGAACAACATTGTCCGTAACTTGCCACTGTTGCTGATTATCTTCTTTACTTACTTTGCCTTGCCACAATTAGGCATCCACTTGCCAATCTTTTGGGCGACTGTGGCAGCGATGACGTTCTTTGAGTCGGCCATGTTGGCTGAGATTGTCCGTGGTGGACTGGAAGCGGTGGACCGCGGTCAATTTGAGGGTGCGCGAGCAAACGGCTTGTCCAACATGCAGACGATGTGGCACATCGTGCTGCCACAGGCCTATAAGAAGATGATTCCGCCAATTATTTCACAGCTGATTTCCCTAGTGAAGGACACGAGTTTGGCATCCGGAATTGTGTTGGCTGAAATGACGTACCGCGGTCAAATCGTCTACGCGCAGAACACGAATTACATTATTCCTGTTCTTGTAGTCTTGACGGTGGTATACTTCTTGTTAAACTACGGTTTGTCATTAATCGCTAAGTGGTTTGACAAGAAATTAGCTTAAAGTAAGACAAAAGGACAGCGCCTATGTTCGATCCAAAGAAAAAATCAAAAATTATTGCTGCCGTGGCCTCAGCTTTTTTTGCTGTGTTGATGACCTTTGCTGTGGTTAATCATATTAAGTCACCAGCCGCCTTTGCATCGGATGTGAGTTTGGCTGTTCAAAAAAGCATCGCTGGGGACCAGCGTGGCCTAAACAATATGGTCGATGAAGTATGGGCGCAAGCTGCTCGTGATAACTTCGATAATGACTAAGAGCGATTACCGTTAGTATCAAAAAAAAACATCACCTGATCCATGTGTTACTATCTGAGTTAAAAGATAGTGCTTTTCATGATGACGGTGATGTCTTTTATTTTTGGGTGAGCTGACAGTGGTTGTTCTAGTAGCTATTGCCTTTCTGATGTTGACAGGTAGGCTAGGTTGGTCGCAGTTCAGCACCGATGCAAGTAAGATGATGCTCAAGCAGGCCTGATAGGATTGATATTTTCGAAATGAATTTAATATAACCGCTTACCTGTCAGG
Organism: Fructobacillus tropaeoli; assembly: GCF_016860625.1. Classification (NCBI taxonomy): domain Bacteria; kingdom Bacillati; phylum Bacillota; class Bacilli; order Lactobacillales; family Lactobacillaceae; genus Fructobacillus; species Fructobacillus tropaeoli. The sequence goes on along the minus strand of NZ_BOJU01000003.1, from coordinate 171,883 downwards.
ACTTCATTTGCGCCATTAAATGCTGATACTTTGCTTCTAAATTAGTGCTTGTTGAAATAAAAGTAAAATAGTGGTAAAAATGAACTAATGAAAAGCATTATTTTTCCTTGTATATTCTTTCTAAGCGAGTTAAACTCTCCTTTGATTGGTAGAAAAAAAGTTGCGCGACAAAAGTGCTTCTGATGTTGGAAAAACGATTTGAAAACCAAGAAAATAGATTGAAAAAATACTTTTATCTAAATTAGATTAGTTCTTTGAGGCACTCAAAAGTCATGAAGAAAGTGACCGTCAATGACTGATTTTATAGGAGAGAAGAAATGACTGATTCAGCAAAGAAGCGGTTAAAGTACGGTGGCTTCCTGATCGCCTTAGGCATTGTCTATGGTGACATTGGAACGTCCCCACTATATACCATGAATGCCATTATTGCCGGCAATGCACATACCGACAATATGAAGAACCTGGTAATTGGGTCAATTTCCCTTGTTTTTTGGACTTTGATGTTAATTACGACGGTTAAGTATGTCTTAATTGCCCTGCAGGCGGATAACCACGGTGAAGGTGGTATCTTCTCCCTGTATAGTAAGGTTCGCAATCGGAACATGAAGTGGCTGATTATCCCGGCCATGGTCGGTGGGGCAGCCTTGCTGGCCGATGGGGCTTTGACCCCGGCTGTGACGGTCACGTCTGCCGTTGAAGGGCTAGAGGGGCAAAAGTTTGGCTCGCTGATGTTCCCAACGGGAATTGATTTCGTTGTGCCGGTGGTGTTGACGATTTTGTTGGTCGTCTTTACTTTGCAACGGAAGGGAACAACCAAAATCGGTCGAATGTTTGGTCCAATGATGCTCATTTGGTTTACCTTTATTGGTTTCTTTGGCCTGTTACAAGTCATTCAATATCCAGAGATTTTAAAGGCCCTTTCGCCTGTTTACGCCGTACAGACTCTGTTCAGTCCGGATAACCGCCTAGGTATTTTTATTTTAGGAAATATCTTCTTGGCCACAACCGGTGCCGAGGCACTGTATTCGGACATGGGACACGTTGGTAAGCGCAATATTTATTTGAGTTGGCCATTTGTGTATGTCACATTGGTTTTGAACTATATGGGACAAGGGGCATGGGTAATCATGCACAACGCGAGTGGTTCAAACCTGAACCTCTTCTTTGATATCTTGCCAAACCAGTGGCGACTGGTCGGCGTTATCTTGAGTACCATTGCAGCCGTCATTGCTTCACAGGCTTTGATTACAGGTGCCTTTACTTTGGTATCGGAGGCCATTTCGCTGAAGATTATGCCACGGTTGCGGATTACTTATCCGAACGATTTCCGTGGTCAAATGTACATCTCGATTGTTAACTGGATGCTCTTTGTCGCCGGTGTGGTCGTGGTTGTGCTTTTCCAGACTTCTCATAACATGGAATCAGCCTATGGTCTGGCCATCACGGTTACGATGCTGATGACAACGACGTTGTTGTTTGAGTTTATTCGCTTTAAGACGCGCACAAGTTTGGCCATTCTGTTTGCCGTTCCATTCGGTTTGCTGGAAACACTCTTCTTGATTGCCAGTCTTGGTAAGTTCATTCACGGTGGATATTTCACGGTGATCTTGATGTTGCTGATTTTGTCGGTGATGGTTTTCTGGTTCTATGGAAACAAGCGCCGCGAAGCACTGTCTTATAACAACGATTATTTGTCCTTGAAGGACTACCGCCGTCAGTTGATGCAGTTGTCTAACGACTCAGAAGAGCCATTGATGGCGAAGAACCTGGTTTATATTGTTAACGTTCATGACGATTATCAAATTAAGAAATCAGTCATCTACTCGCTATTGGGGGCCCGGCCAAAGCGGGCCAAGGTTTACTGGTTCGTCACGATTCGTGAATCCATTAATCCATACGAAAAGAGCTATTCGGTTGATTTGATGGGTAGCCAAAATATGGTTCGAGTTGTTTTGAATCTTGGTTTCAAGGTTGACCCACAAGTTGAATACTACATTCACCAAATTGCCAAGGTTTTGGTTAAGCAGGGTGTACTGGAACCACAAAAGATTCGCTACGGACTGGATAAGAACCGGAGTATTGGTGACTTTAAGTATGTGATTACCAATAATTACTACACGGATTTGAAGGCCGTCTCCAAGATTTCATCATGGGACCGGTTCTTAATCGGTGGCCGCATTTGGTTGCAATCCCACTCTGTCCACCTCCGTTACTTCTATCGCTTGCGCTTGAGTGATACGGTTGAAGAGGTTGTGCCACTCTTTATCGAGCACAAGACAGTCTCAAAGTTGCGGCAGCTGGAAGTTAAAAATCAGATGCCAAAGATGGATCGGTGGAACCGCCGAATCGATGATCCGGTGAGCCCAATCGATAAGAAGCGTCGTCAAGATGGGGATGAACACCCTCACCGCCACGATGATCACCATCACGAATAAAATAATTTTAGCTAGTAAAAAAACGCCTAGGGCTTCTTCAGAAGTTGTCCTTAGGCGTTTTTTTGTATATCGGTGATGAATGTCTGCATTAATTGTTTGATTTCTGCAGCGGTTTCTTTGAAAAAAGCAGTAATTTCTTCATCGGAACCGGTTACCCCAGCAGGGTCTGTTAATAGGAAATGCACTTTCTGGACGGAGTCCGGAGTAATTGGACAATGATCTCGGGCATCACCGCAAAGTGTTACGACGTAGTCGGCTGAGTTTAAAAAATCATCATCAATGGCATCTGATGTTAGACGACTGGTATCAAACCCTTCCTGATTTAACACCTCGATGGTCTTGGGATGGACCCCATGGGGAATTGTTCCAGCGCTTTTGATTGACCAGTCGGCCGGTGCATAGTAGCGGGCGTAGGTCTCGGCAAACTGGCTGCGTGATGAGTTACCAGTGCATAAAAAATAAAGTTGCATTGCATTTCTCCAAAATTATCGTATTTAGATTATACAAGACGGGGGTCAAAAAAGCCCGTTCAACCGAACGGGCTTTCTCAAAGGTAATCATTTTTCAAAGAGGACGGTGCGAACATTCTTCAACTCTGCGGGAATCATCTCGCAGCAACCACTAATCCAAGAAGCGCCGTGACGACGCCAGCTTGGTGCTTTTTCCGAAAAGATTTTTTCGTTTGGCTCGCCCCAGGTTTTCGTGACGGGGTCATAGTCGGCACCAGCATTGGGAGCGACTGCGATGGCTTTATCAGTCTTAGCAGTCGCCGTCACGTAGTCGAGTGCATTTTCCGTAAATTCAGGCTTAAAGCAGTTGAAGCCATAGGCGATAACGTTTTCTTGTGCTTCCAATACGGCTTGCACTTCTCGTAAATCAGTGCCATCACTGATGTGTTGGCTGTCCTTTAACGAACAGGTAAAGAGGACGTCAACATCTGGGTACTGATTTAACAATTGACAGAGCACCTTGATTTCAGCAAAGCTAGGAACAGTCTGGACGGCAATCAAGTCACTGCCAGCCTCAACCAACCATTGAAGACGGTCTTCATGAAAGGCCCTTAAATCGTCATCTGTAATCTCGCCATAGTCACCGGTATATTCGGCACCGTTGGCGAGATAGGCACCGTAGGGGCCGATATTGCCGGCCACCCACTTATCTTGCTCGCCAGTGCTATCAAAGCTGGCTTTTTCTGCCAAGGCGACGGACTGCTTGATTAGCTTTTCGGCCTCGTCTTGTCCTAGACCCTGCTTGGCAAAACCAGCGGTTGATGCTTGGTAAGAATCAGTCGTGGTGATGTTGGATCCGGCATTAAAAAAGTCAAGGTGAACTTGGTAGACCTTATCGGGGTCCGTAATCAATGCTTTGGCTGTCCAGAGGGGGTTATTCGTATCAAAACCCTGGTTACTCAGTCCAAGTCCCATTGAACTATCAAATAAAATCGTCTTCTGTTGTTTGGCCCAATCGTGAAAATTCATGGTGATGTTGTCCTTTACTTTTAGTTTGAAAAATTTGGTAGTAACCGTACAAAAAGAGTGAAAAGGGAACGCCGATAATCAGGGCAATCCGTTGGTTGGGGTCAAAGCCGATGCCAATAATGGAAGCGAGGCAGGCGATAATGACGACAATTGGCGTTAACGGATAAAGGGGTGCTTTGTATTTCAGGTCCTTGATATCGTGCTCTTTTTGGTACTGCTTACGGAAGTTTAATTGCGCCCAAGCAATCACAATCCAGACTGCGACAACAGCAAAGGCCGAAAGAGCGTTGAGGGCTAAATAGAGCGTTTGTGCTGCGTAAATACTGGAGAGGAGGGACAAGGCACCGCCGGCCATTGTTAGGATTAAGCCGTAAACCGGAAGTCCATGACGACTTAACTTACCGAACTTAGGGGAAATTTCACCTTTATCGGCTAGTGACCAAATCATCCGTGAGGCGGCAAAGACACCGGCGTTTGAAGCTGAGAACAGCGTGATAATTAAAATCGCGTTCATGATATCAGCAGCGCCAGGAATACCGGCTTGACCCAAGATGGCCACAAAGGGACTCGTTGCCAGGGCGTTATCGGAAGGTGCTAAGAGGGCACCCATGATTAAGATGGCACCAATAAAGAGCGTAATCAGCAAAACAAGGGTTCTACGACTGGCCTTTGGAATAGATTTTTCCGGGTTCTTGGTTTCGCCAGCGGCCACGCCAATCATTTCGGCCCCAGAATAGGCAAAATTAGCGGTCAAAACGGTGGCTAAAATGGGCCCGATGCCGTGTGGGAACCAGCCGTTCTTGGTTAATTCGCCAAAGTTAGCGGCAGTTTGAATATGGTGACCGGGAATTAATCGGGTGACCATTAAAAAGCCAATAACGATAAAGAAGAGGAGGGCGAACGTTTTGACCCAGGAAGTGATGGATTCACTCTTGGAGAACCAAGAAAGGTTGCCAATGTTCAAAATGAACATGATGAGGCCAAAGAAGAGACACCAAAGCCATGTTGGTTCTTGCGGGAACCAACGTTGCATTAAGACGCCCATCGTTAACAGGTTAGATCCTAATGCAATGGTCCAGGTGAGCCAGTATAGCCAGGCGACAACGAAGCCGACACCGGGATTGATATACTGGTTGGCGTAATCGTGGAAGGCGCCCGTGGTTGGCTGATGAACAGACAATTCACTGAGACACTGCATGACCAGGCAAACGAGGATGGCCCCAATCAGGTAGGCAATCACCGTTCCGATGGCACCGGCACTTTTAATGAAATAACCGGGACTCATAAAAATCCCGGTCCCAATCACGCCACCCAGTGACAGTGCAATCAGCTGGTTGGTGTTCATCGATTGGTTTTGCTCTGCTGTTTTAATAATGTTGCTCCTAGAATGAATTGATTAAATGATTTACCAAGGGTTAGTCGCGGTAAGCGTGGGTCAAGTCCAGCTGCAGACCGGTTGGGTTCAAGACAACACCCTTCACATTTGGTCGATTCAGGATAATACGCTTCCATGAATACAATGGGTTCAAGTTTGCTTGGTCCTTCAAAGCGGCTTCAGCCTTCTTGAAATCAGCGTCTCGGGCTGCCGGCTTATTGGCATCCTGATTTTCCGCTTGATTAACAGCGGCCGTAAAGGCATCATTCTTGAATTGACCACTATTAGTACCAGTCGTTGGCGTTTTGAACATGTTGTAGTAGCTGACACCATCTTGGTAATCACCAGTACAGTTGGTTAAGGTGATATCGAAGTTACCGTTCTGGGCATCTTGCATCCGCTGCTTGATTGGGACAATCTTTTCCGTGACAGAGATGTCAGAGCCGAAAGTTGATTCCCAAGCCTGCTTAAGGTAATCAACGGTACTCTTGGAAACGACTGCATCGGCATCGGTTTCAATTGTCACGTTCATCTTGCCCTTATTAACTTCTTGAAGACCTTCCTTAAAGAGCTTCTTGGCTTGTGTTGGATCGTATTTGTAACCAGGGTTAACGTAGCTGGCCAGGTCTTGGCCGTTCGTGGCCTTGACCAAGTTCTTTGGCACCAGACCTGTTGCGGCGTAACGAGTACCACCACTGGCCTGATCAGCCAGTGCTTGGCGATTAGTTGCCAGGTTCAATGCCTGACGAATCTTTTGGTTTGCTAAGAATGGATTCTTGGCCTGGTTGTATTCGAGGTAGGAAGAAACAGCCAGTGGTGTCGTTGTTGCCGCCTTATTATTCTTATTGGCTTCGTAAATTTCTGGTGTACCGTAGATTTTTGCGCGATCAACTTTGCCTTGCTGATAAAGTTTGATGGCACTTTCTGGATTTTTGATAACCTGCCAGTTAACCTGCTTGGTTTTGACGTTTTTCGCATCCCAGTAATCAGGATTCTTGACCATCTTGAAGGACTCGTTGGTTCCATTCCAACCCTCCAACTTATAGGGGCCAGAGTAAATCTGATTTTTCGCGGTGGTACCGTAATGGGAACCCTGATCCTTGACGTAGGATTCCTTCTGTGGCATTAACTGGGCGAAACTCAGTAGGTACTTGAATTGCTGCATGGGCTTTTCAAGCTTAAAGGTTAACGTATCACCCTTGGCCGTCACGCCCAATGATGATACTGGCTTTTTGCCCGCCATGATATCGTCGGCATTTTTCACACCCGAAGTCAGGTAGGCGTATTGGGAACCGGTCTTTGGGTCGGCTAACCGTTGCCAGGAGTAGACGAAGTCCTTGGCTGCTAGTTCAGAGCCGTCTGACCATTTCAGCCCAGACCGTAACTGGACGGTGTAGGTGAGACCGTCGCTTGAAACGCTGTAGGACTTGGCCAAATCAGGAACTGGTTCGCCCTTGGCATTCAGCCGCAGCAAGTTCGATTCGGTGTTACCCAAGATGGTGGTGGAGTACTGGTCCGAACTTTTGGAGATATCAAGCGTTTGGATATCGCTATCTAAAGAGTAATTCAGAACGGAGTCTTCCTTAGAGGCATTCGTCTTAAAATGATTAAAGGTTGCCAGTCCTCCACCGGCAACCACTACTAGGGCGGCTGCTACCGTCCATTTTTGCCATTGTTTCATGAATTAGTGTCCACCTATCCCCAAATTTTTTCGGCCGTGTCGACAACTAATTTAATCTTGGCCCATTGTTCATCTTCTGTTAGGTGGTTGCCTTCTTCAGTCGAAGCGAAACCTCATTGTGTACTCAAAGCCAAGTTTTCCAAAGGAACGTATTGGCTAGCTTCCTTGACCCGGTCAATCAAAACTTGAGGGTCTTCTAGCTCAGGCTTCTTTGAAGTTACCAAGCCCAAAACAACTTCCTTGCCGGCAGGAACCTTTGCCAATGGTGCAAAGTCGCCAGAACGGTCGTCATCGAATTCCAAGTAGAAGGATTCGACGTTTTCTTGAGCTAAGAGGGTATCGGCAACAGTATCATAGCCACCAGTTGCTGCCCAAGTTGAGGCATAGTTTCCGCGGCAAACGTGTGTGCTAACACGGAGGTCTTCTGGCAAGTTTTCCAATGACAGGTTATTGATCTTTAGGTATTCTGCCTGAAGTTCATCAACACCCTTTTGGTCGATGTTTTGTTCTGCCCAGAAATCAGTGTCGGAGAGCATACCCCAAGTACAGTCATCCAACTTAATATCGCGACAACCAGCTTCATAGAGGGCCAAGTAGAGGTCGTGATAGGCGGTGGTCAAATCAGTGATAAGGTCTTCGTGATTTGGGTAAAACTCATTCAAAACAGCAATGTTTTCCTCGCCGCGAACCAATTCAGCGTAGGCCTGGGCTGGAGAGGGGATGCTTTGACGGGGGATAACATCCAAATCCTTGGTGATTTCCTGCAAGTATAAGAAGGCCTTCAAATCAGGATGGTCTTTTGTAAAGCGAATCTTACCGTCGACTTGGGCTGATTCGGCGCGCGTTTCAACATCGTGGAAAAGGTAGCCGTGGGCGACATTTGTCTTTTTAATACCTTCAAAGCCCCAGAAGGTATCCAAGTGCCACCAGTGACGACGGAATTCACCATCTGACACGTAGTGGAGACCGGCCTTGACTTCCTTTTCGACGAGGTCCTTGATTTCTTCATCTTGAATTTTAGTCAAGTCAGCTTGGCTGATTTTGCCGTCGGCGAAGTCTTGTTGGGCTTGCTTTAAGCGGGCTGGTCGTAAGAACGAACCCACGATATCAAAATGAACGGGGGTCTTGGTCAATGTTGCTACTGCTGTTTCTGTCATGTCTCTTCTCCTTTTTCTAGACACTAAAAAGCGCCCCCAGGTTTAGATTTTTCAATCTGAACCTAGAGGCGCATGTAAACGCTGTACCACTCTACTTCACTGGTCTTGTGACCAGCCTTAGTCGATACACCAATGGGGGCTATATCGCAACATGATAACGGTTGTTAACCGTAGCCGGCTTATCACAAAGTACTCGCCGCACTATGAACCGCTCCTGGACCATTTTCATCCGTAGCCAATCCACCGTGTCTCATCAAATCACGGTTTTCTGTAGAATCGCTTGCGGATTACTCATCCAATCACTGCAGTTGTTATCTTGGTTATGAGTATAGCATTAAAAAAATATGAGTCAACAGTGAATTTAAAATTTATTTTTTGTATAAGCCGAAAAGTTTATAATAGGCACCAAGACAAAAAGCCGCGAGAGCTCTTTTGTAATGGACTTTGTTGATCTCGTAAATGGGACTTTTTATTTTTAAGAAGGCTCTCAAATTACTGGAGAAAAAATGAAAAAAATTGCTGTAATTGTCGGAAGTAATCGAACAAAGAGTGTTAGTCGGCGCTTAGCTTATTGGTTAGCCCCACAGTTGAGCAACCAAGAGATGAAAGCTGAAGTAGTTGATCTAGCCACCGTTGCCTTGCCGTTTTTGGATGAACCTGAGCTGCCATCTGAGGGTCATTATCAAAATCAGTCCACGATTGATTGGTCGAACCAAATCAAAAGCTATGATGGGGTGGTATTTGTCGCGCCTCAATACAATTGGGGTTATCCTGCTGTTTTGAAGAACGCGATTGATACACTCTATGCTGAGTGGCGGGGGCTACCGGTTGCGACCGTCTTCTTTGGCGGCCATGGTGGCTTTCAGGGTGATTTGGCCTTTTCGCTGGTTTTGCAGGGCGTAAAGGTTAACCGCTTGCCCGTCAACCTCCGCTTGAACCTGGCAGTTGGCCAGGTCACAGAAGAAATGTCGGCAGCAGAAGTAGCAGAACTCTTGTCGCCATACCAGGACCAGGTTGCATTGCTGCAGTCGGCCTTTCAAAATGAGTTGCGTAACCATGAATAAACGCTTTTTTGGTGCCAAACAAGTGGCAATGGTAGGCCTAGACATCGGTATCACTGGGACCTGTGCCCATTACCATTCGGATGTTGATATTGCAGGCCTGCGCTGTAGCCGATGCGAGGAGTATTTTGCCTGCTACCAATGCCATGATGCATTAGAAGACCACCACTTTGTGCCGATGGCAAAAAATTCGGCTGAGCCAGCAGTCCTCTGCGGGCGTTGCGGTCAAGAATTAACTTATCAAGAATATAAGACGGGCGCTTGTCTGAACTGTTTGGCACCCTTTAACCCACGTTGCGAAATCCACGAAGACCGGTATTTCTGCTGAGTGGTTTTTTATTTTGCCTGCTCTTTTGCGGCCTGGACAGTCATGGCAGTCGTCCCTATAATAACTTTATAGAGAAAAAGATTAAAAAGAGATGAAAAGAGGAAGTGGGATGGACGATACCTTAACCGCTCGGGCCGGCTGGCGGGATGCCTTGCCGACCGTTTTTGGTTATATTGGGATTAGTATGGCCTTTGGCATCGTGGCTAAAGCGGCGGGGTTGAGTACCTGGTTGATCGTGCTGATTTCAGCAATTGATTATGGTGGTTCGGCCCAGTTTGTCTTGGTCACGATGGTCGGCTCTCATAGTTCGATAGTGGCGATTGCCTTTGCGGTTTTTCTGGTCAATGCTCGGATGATTTTGATGAGCATGACGCTAGCCCCCTATTTCAACCGGTATTCGCTTTGGCGGAATATTTGGCTGGGCACCTTTGTCACGGATGAAAGCTTTGCTTTAGGGATGAGTAAGGTCAATGTTAGTCAAAATCGGCTTAGTTTTCCTTGGTTTAACACGGTTAACTTGGTCTCGTATGCCAGTTGGTTGTTGGGTACTTTTTTGGGTGCAGTTGTGGGCGGGCTGGTAACGGATCCTAGCAAGTTTGGTTTAGACTTTGCCATTACGGCCATGTTTATTGGTCTATTAATAGCGCAAATTAGTTCGGATAAGACGATTAAATTGGCTTTACAAGTAGCCGTGGTTATCTTCGTATTGGTGTTGATTTACCTATTTTTGATTTTTGTACCAAAGAGCTTTGTCGTCTTACTGGTAACGATTTGTGGCAGCTTATTTGGGATGGTGATGAAACGTGTCTTTGACTAATTATATTCTATTAACAATTATTGCTTGTGGGTTCGTGACCTGGGTATCGCGGATATTTCCCTTTGTCATGCTGAAAAAGTTTAATTTACCAGAAGGGGTTCTCGAATTTTTAAGCTTTGTTCCAATCACCATCATGGCTGGTCTTTGGTTTGAAAGCTTATTTGTGCAACATTTGGGGCACCTCCCTAGCATCAATTGGCCGAATCTATGGGCTTCCTTACCGACAGTAGCGACGGCTGTGGTCACGAAAAATCTCTTGCTCACGGTGGTGGTTGGTGTGGTTTCGTTTGCAGTCTTAAACTTAATCGGATTTTAAATTAAAATTTTCTCATAAAGCCCTTGACGGCCTTGTTTTGAATGATTATCATTGGCACAACAACAGAAAAGGGGAATTGTCGATGCGAAAAATTGGAATTATTGGAATGGGCCATGTTGGTTCAACGGTGGCGCATGGTTTGATTGCCGAAGGCGTAGCGGATGAGTATGTCTTCATTGATAAAAATGAGAAGAAAGTCCAAGCTGATGCTCTGGATTTTGAAGATGCCAAGACGAATTTGAACAACAGTTTTTCTGTGACTGTCAATGACTACCAAGCGTTGGGGGATGCGGACGTCATTATCTCAGCCATCGGTAAGATTGAATTGCAATACGATAACGTCGAACATGACCGCTTTATTGAATTGCCACACAACGTTGAGCAGGTAAAAGAAGTTTCGGCCAAGTTGAAGGCTACTGATTTTTCCGGGGTTTTGGTGGTGATTACTAATCCTTGTGATGCCATTGCCGCTGTCTATCAGGCAGAAACTGGTTATCCGAAGGAAAAAGTGCTTGGAACGGGAACGCTTTTGGATACAGCGCGAATGCACCGGGCAGTTGGCTCAGCCTTCAATGTTGATCCACGTTCAGTTGCGGGTTATAACCTGGGTGAACACGGAAACTCACAGTTTACGGCTTGGTCAACGGTATCCTTGCAGGGACAACCAATTACCAAATTAGCGGCTGAACAAGGAATCGATTTGGCTGCTATCGAAAAGGATTCTGTGGTTGGTGGCTATACGGTGTTTGATGGTAAGGGCTACACTTCTTATGGGATTGCGACGGCTGCCATTCGTTTGGCCAAGACAGTGGTTCAGGATGCGAAGACGGAAATGCCAGTTTCTCATAAGCGTCCGGAATTTGCCTCTTATCTTTCTTATCCTGCCATTGTCGGTCGCGAGGGGGTTGTTGCCTACTCACAATTGGATTTGACGGAAGAAGAATTGGCTAAGTTGCAGAAATCAGCTGACTCGATTCAAACTCAATTTGAAAAGGTTGTTGCGCATTAGAACGGCGTTTACACTGATAATGGTTCTAAAAATTAAATAATTTTAATAAAAGGCTTGACTAATTATTAGACGTTATGTATTATAAACGTATGGTAATTAATTGCTCCGTAGTTCAGTTGGTAGAACGCCGCACTGTTAATGCGAGGGTCGCTGGTTCGAGTCCAGCTGGGGCAGTCCTAGCCAAATCAGTGTTGGTTGTCACTTGACAACCAACGCTTTTTTATTTTATAAATTAGAATAAAAAAGATTGGTGAATTTATTTGTTCGGAATGGCTATCGTCAATTGATGAACAATAAATTAAAAATATCTCATAAAACCCTTGACTAATTGTTGGACGTTATGTATTATAAACGTATGGTAATTAATTGCTCCGTAGTTCAGTTGGTAGAACGCCGCACTGTTAATGCGAGGGTCGCTGGTTCGAGTCCAGCTGGGGCAGTAGTGGGTAAAGTAAAAAGACGGTGGTTGCATGAAAGCAACCGCCGTCTTTTTGCGTGCTGTTGAAACTGATTTTATAAAGAAGGTTGACCGGGCTGGGCCTTCTTGTACCAATACCAAGTTCCATAGAGGGCATTCAATAAGATAATGACCTGAAGGACAAACATGGAACTGGCATAGGCGTCGTGAATCAAAAAGATATTGCGGTACCAGACAATGACTTGTATCACGTCGGAAGCCAACCAGGCAATCCATTGAGAACGGAAACCGTATGTCATTAAGATTTGGCCGACGATATTCAATGGAAGGACGGCCGAATCCAGGTAAATTTGAAGGCCGTTAAAGTGCTTGGAAAAAGCGACGACCGTTATATAAGAAAGAATGGTGATTAAAGTTGTGATGAGAGCGGTATGCAGCGTTAATTTACGGGAAGGAAGCTCCTTCTCGGCACCGCCGCGATAGCGGGCCCAAGCCGCAATACCGATAAACTGCATGATAAATGCGAATCCCTGGGAGGTGAAGTCACCATAAGTTCTTGAAAACAGGGCAACAATCATCCATGTTGCCGTACCAATTAATCCCCAGAAGTAATTACTTTGCTTACCCTGGTCGACTAAGGCGAGGTTGATCAGTGAACTAACCCCCGTTGAGACGGTCAACCAGGCCATCCCATTAAAGCTGCCACCGATTAAAAAAGTGGCGACTTGGGCGACAATCATTAATAATAGGAGCGCCTTCGTCATTTTACTGAGGCTGACCAGATCTTGTATGATCCGTCTAGGCGACATTGTCTCCTTAAAAATCAGCCAGAAGCTCGTCTTGTTCTTTACATTCTCCATCATTGTTTTCTCCTTGTTGTTTTTTAGGTGCCGTGACGGAAGCAACGCACCGGTTTGTAACCGCTCTAGTATACTCCCGAAAAAAGCGAACGTATCAATTGATTTTGTGGAAACGTTCGCTTTAAATGAAAATTAAATCGCTTGAGGATGGGATGGAGAAGCCCTTTGCGTGCTATAATTGATATGTTTGAAGAAACCGTGATTTTTAAATTTAAGGGAGTATCACATCATGTATTTGTTCATTAACATCATCGGTCTTTTGGTGTTTATCGCCTTGGCCGTCTTGTTTTCAAAAAACCGTTCAGCCATTAATTGGAAGTCGGTTTCAATCATGGTTGTCACCAACTTGGTCTTAGCTTGGCTTTTGACAGGCTTTCCGTTGGGTCGGAGCCTTGTTAAGGGAGCCGCTTCTGGCTTTGACAGCTTGATTTCTGCTGCCAGTGCTGGAATTGACTTCGCTTTGAAGCCAACTGGAATGGCTTTGCCATCAAACTTCGTTGTTTCAGCGTTGTTGCCAATCCTCTTGGTTGTGCCATTGTTTGACATTTTGACTTATATCGGGGTCTTGCCATTTATTATTAAGTGGGTTGGTCGCGGTTTGTCAAAGCTTTCCGGTCAACCTAAGTTCGAATCATTTTTCTCAGTTGAAATGATGTTCTTGGGAAACACGGAAGCACTCGCGGTTTCTGGTATCCAATTGAACCAGATGAAGGCTTCACGTAACTTGACGTTGGCGATGATGTCAATGTCTTGTGTGACGGCATCAATCCTTGGTTCTTATATGCAAATGATGCCTGCAATGTATATCTTGACTGCTGTGCCAATCAACGTGATTAACGCTTTGATTGTGACATCAATCTTGAACCCAGTTGAAGTAACTGAGGAAGAAGATACCATTGCGACAATCGGTACTGCTGCTCCTGCAGCAGAAAACGCTGAATCTGGCTCACAAGAATTAGCACAAGAAGAAATCGAAAAGGCTGAAAAGCCAGCACGCGAACCATTCTTCTCATTCTTGGGCGACTCAATCTTGGGCGCCGGTAAGTTGATCTTGATTATCGCTGCCAACGTGATTGCCTTCGTTGCCTTGGCTGCACTTGTCGACAAGATTTTGGCTTGGGTCAACCCTTGGTTGTCATTGGAGCACATCTTGGGAATTGTGATGTTCCCATTTGCTTGGTTGATGGGCTTCGGCAACCAGACTGCCTTCGATTTGGCACAATTCATGGGAACGAAGTTGGTGACCAATGAATTCGTTGTCATGGGTAAGGTAACTGGTGAAATTGCTCATTACGCACCACACTATAAGGCAGTTTTGACGGTCTTCTTAACGTCATTTGCCAACTTGTCAACAATCGGTATGATTATCGGAGCCTTCAAGGGCTTGGTTAACAAGGAAAAGAACGAAGTGATCGCTAAGAACGTTGTTTACTTGTTGTTGTCTGGAATTTTGGTTTCATTATTCTCAGCAGCAATGGTTGGTCTCTTTGTTTGGTAAAAGTTTGTTTAGAAAGCACCCGAAAGGGTGCTTTTTCTTTTGCTGAAAATTGGCTCTTTTCACAAAAGCCTGCTAAAATAAAAGAGTGAAGCTAGTTTAGCTAGCCAGAAATTTTCAGACAAACAGTAGCTATTTGTTTGATGATTAGTAGCAATATCAAGTACAGAATAGCCAAGGACGGCCGAATCATTTCAGCTGTTATATTTCGATTTAATCCCAAAATGTTTAGATAAAAAGAGCGGATTTTACGGAAAATGGTTACTGGCAAAGGAAGGTTCTATTTATGTTATCTCGTTCTCAACGGCGGAAGACGGATGGCCGTAAGCGTCGATTTTATAAGCAATGGTGGTTTTGGTTAATTCTTGTTTTGATTGTCGGTGGGGTGGCCTTTTACATGATTGGGTCAGCTTCATCTAAGAAATCAAGTGATACACCAACACCGGATATTTCATACTCATCGTCTAAGAAGCATACTTACGACTTTGGTGATTCGTCATCATCTGATTCTGACGATACAGACGATACAACAACGTCTTCAAGTTCAACTAATAACACGGCGGCATCTAATTCAGCTGCATTAGCAGCAGCACAATCTTCTGCAGCTGCTGCACAGTCTGCTGCCGCTGCGTCGTCTTCAAAAGCTGCAAAAGATGCAGCTGATGCGAAAGCGCAATCTGATGCTATTGCTTATCTCCAACCGTTTCAAAATGCTGTAACGAGTGCTCAAGCGGCAGTTACTGCTGCACAAAATAAGGTTAATAGTGCAACGAATGATAATGATAAGCAAAGTGCACAGAGTGCGTTGAATCAGGCAAATGGTCAGCTACAGGCGGCTCAAGCGGCCCTCCAAGCAGCACAGAAGAAGGTTGCTTAATACGCAAGTTCTTGTATATAAAAGGTTATGAAGGATTAGTCATGGCATAAAATTAGCTTGACTATTTTCATGGTCCTTTGTACACTTAGGGAAGCTAATGAGGAGTACACAAGCGCAGCTGTGAGAGACCTAGTGGGTGGTGAAAACTAGGACTGTTAATGTGGAAGGTTGCTTTGGCGTTAAAAATGTTAATGAATGAGTGGCTATCAAAATTGTCGATAGCAATTTAGGTGGTACCACGTGTAAGCGTCCTAATCGAAAGATTAGGGCGCTTTTTATTTTGGACCACAGGCCACATTACTATTAAAGGAGATTTGCTATGCGTGAAGTTGAAATGTCAACCAAGTACGATCCAACAGCCGTTGAGGCTGGCCGTTACCAAGACTGGTTGGATAATGATTTGTTTGCACCAGAAGCAAATCAGGCCATTCAGGGTCAAGAACCAGAACCTTACTCAGTGGTGATTCCACCACCAAACGTTACCGGTAAGTTGCACCTTGGTCATGCCTGGGATACAACTTTGCAGGATATGTTAATCCGGCAAAAGCGGATGCAAGGCTTTGATACATTGTGGTTGCCAGGAATGGATCATGCTGGTATCGCTACTCAAGCTAAGGTTGAACAACGTCTGCGCGAACAAGGTGTTTCCCGCTATGGTTTGGGTCGCGAAAAATTTGTCGAACAAGTGTGGGACTGGAAAAACGAATATGCTTCAACCATCAAGCAACAATGGGGCAAGATGGGCTTGTCGTTGGACTATAGCCGTGAACGCTTTACATTGGATGAAGGGCTAAACCAGGCGGTTAACAAGGTCTTTATCGATTTGTATAATAAGGGTCTGATTTACCGTGGTGAATATATTATTAACTGGGACCCACAGGCTCGAACGGCTTTGTCAGATATTGAAGTCATTTATCAAGATGATGAAGGTGCCTTCTACCACGTCAAGTATCCATTTACGGATGGTACAACGTTGAATGGTAAGGACTATATCGAAATTGCTACAACGCGTCCAGAAACGATGTTCGGAGACGTTGCCGTTGCTGTTCATCCATCAGACGAACGCTACAAGGACTTGATTGGCAAGACGGTTAAGGTACCGCTTGTTAACCGTGAGATTCCAATTATCGCTGATGAATATGTTGAAAAAGACTTTGGAACTGGAATGGTCAAGATTACGCCAGCCCACGATCCAAACGATTTCCAAGTCGGAAATCGTCATGATTTGGAACGCATCAACACGATGACGGAAGATGCTCATTTGAACGAAAACGCCGGCAAGTATGTTGGCCTTGATCGTTTCGAAGGCCGTAAAGCCATGGTCGCTGATTTGCAAGAACAAGGGTTCATGCTTGAAGTAGAACCACTGGTTCACTCAGTTGGCCACTCTGAACGGACAGGTGTTCAAATCGAATCACGTCTTTCAACACAGTGGTTCGTTAAAATGGAGCCATTGGCTAAGCAAATTTTGGCCATGCAGCAAAATGCTGACGAAAAGGTAAACTTTGTTCCTGGTCGATTTGAAGATACCTTTACCCGCTGGATGGAAAACATCCGCGACTGGGTAATTTCACGTCAACTCTGGTGGGGCCACCAAATTCCAGCCTGGTACAAGAACAAGGGAACGGACCGAGAAGAAATGTACGTTGGGACAGAGGCGCCTGGCGCTGATTGGGAACGTGACCCAGATGTTTTGGATACTTGGTTCTCTTCAGCCCTTTGGCCATTTTCAACGATGGGCTGGCCAAACGACTTGGACGGCGACTATGCCAAGTACTATCCAACGAATACCTTGGTAACTGGTTATGATATTATCTTCTTCTGGGTTGCCCGAATGATGTTCCAAGGAAAAGAGTTTACTGGTCAACGACCATTTAAGAACGTCTTGATTCACGGCTTGATTCGTGATGGTGAAGGTCGCAAGATGTCAAAGTCATTGGGTAACGGTGTTGACCCAATGGACGTGATTGAAAAGTATGGTGCCGATGCCTTACGTTGGTTCCTGGCAACGGGTTCAACACCTGGTCAAGACGTCCGCTTTACTTATGAAAAGATGGATGCGGCCTGGAACTTCATTAACAAGATTTGGAACGTTGCCCGCTATGTCATCATGAACCTCGATGATGACACGAAGGCTGAAGTGCCAGCTAAGGACCAACAAACGCTGGCCGATCAATGGATTTTGGACCGCTTGAATGCAACGGTTAAGGAAGTTTCTGAAAACTTCGAGAAGTTTGAATTCGGTGAAGCTGGTCGTGATTTGTACAACTTTATCTGGTCTGATTTGGCCGATTGGTACGTTGAAATGACTAAGGAATCATTGAATGGCGATGGGGATAAAACAGCTGTTCAGCAAACTTTGGCCTATGTTTTGGATCAAACGTTGCGCTTGCTCCAACCAATCATGCCGTTTGTTTCTGAAGCTATTTGGCAAGAAATGCCACAGCAAAAGGGCAAGGATGAACACCTCGGTATCCAAGCTTATCCTGTTTACCAAGAATCTTTGGCGAATGCTGAAGCAGCCGCTTCCTTCAAGTCTTTGCAAGATTTGATTGTTGCTGTTCGTAACATCCGCGCCGAAGCAAAGGCACCAATGTCAAAGCCAATCAACGTGATTATCAAGGTCACGGATCCAGCATTGAAGTCAATCTTTAATGAAAATGCGGACTATATTGATCGCTTTGTCAAGCCAGAATCTTTGACGATTGATACGGACGTGACTGTGCCGCAATTGGCCATGTCACAGGTCATCACTGGTGCGGAAGTTTATGTCCCGTTGGCTGGTTTGATTGATATTGAAGCGGAAATCAGTCGCCTCCAAGGTGAAGCTGACAAGTTCCAAAAGGAAGTTGCTCGTGCCAATGGTAAGCTTTCAAACGAAAAGTTTGTCAATTCGGCGCCTGAAAAGGTTGTTGCTGCCGAACGTGAGAAGCTTGCTGACTGGGAAGAAAAGCTTGCTTCAACTCAAAAGCGCATTGCTGATTTACAAGCGCAAGGGTAAAATAACTGAATAGTAATAAAAATCCTCACCTTTGGTGGGGTTTTTATGTTAGGTTAATATGAGCCGTGTAAATTAGTAAGACGATTTACACATATTGACGAAGTTCCAAGATGGATTGGTTTTATTTATATAGGTAATAATATGTTTGGAAGTAAAATAATCGCCAGTGGTCATTATGTGCCAGAAGATGTTGTCACGAACGATGACTTGGCGAAAGTGATTGATACTTCGGACGAATGGATTGTCAGTCACACCGGAATACAGGAACGGCATGTCTCTTTACAAGGGGAAAATACGTCTGATTTGGCAACGAAGGCGGCCCAGCAAGCGCTAAACGAAGCAGGTGTTTCGGCCGAAGAAGTTGATTTTATCATTGTAACCACTTTTACCCCGGATGGCCTGGCACCTTCAACGGCAGCTTTGGTGCAACGTAATTTAGGAGCCAAAAAGGCCTTTGGCTTTGATCTATCAACTGCTTGTGCCGGCTTTGTTTTTGGTTTGACGACAGCCGATAACTTTATGAAGACTGGGCAATACCGGTATGGCTTGGTGATTGCTGCTGAAGTGAACTCGAAGATGATGGATTTCCGTGATCGAACGAGTACCGTTTTCTTTGGTGATGGTGCTGGCGCTGTTTTGTTAGCCCCTAGCGAACAAGGCGAAGTCTTGGCCACTGATTTGCATACGATAGGTGATGCAGATGTTGTCCATTCCGGTCGAATCGAGCCATTAACATCTTTGAGCGCCGACAACTATCCAAAGATTGATGCCTTTTTTCAGGAAGGACGGATGGTTTATCAAGAAGTGACCACTTTGATTCCAAATCATATCCAACAATTCTTGGCAGGGCAAGACTTAACAATTGATGATGTGGACTATGTGATTTTGCACCAAGCCAACCTGAGGATGATTGAGAAGGTGGCTGATGCCTTGAATCAACCAATGGCAAAGTTCATCACGAACGTCGAAAAGTATGGTAATTCGTCCTCTGCGGGGATTGCGATGGCCTTTGACCAGTTGCGAGAAAGTACGGATTTAGCAGAGAAAAAGGTCTTGTTGACTGGTTTTGGAGCAGGTTTTACCTATGGCTCTTTGCTCTATAAGGGCTCTTTGTAATTCAAAAGAGTCAAATGTAATGTCTGTGTAACATTACAGAAAGGGGCCAGCAATAACCAGTGTCTAAAATGAATATATAGATTAAGCGTAAGTTAAGCACTTACTAATCAAACATAAGCAGAAAAAATGGAGATGTCTCTCATGAAGAATAATATTACCAAAACTATTTTAGCGACGGTGGCTGGTGCAGCTGCATTTGCAGGTGCCGGAGCAGTTGCTTCAGCCAACGATATTACTGTTAAGGCAGGGGATACCTTGTCACAAATCGCTGCCAACAACAACACGACTGTTGATGACTTGGCTTCAAAGAACAACATTCAAAACGTTAACTTGATTTTTGTTGGTGACATCATCAAGACTGATGGAACCGCTGCTGGGACAGCCGCAGCCGCAGCTGCTAACACAACTACGGCAACTGCTCAGACAGAAGCTGCAGGTACTGCCGCTGCCGCAGCTGCTACTGCTTCTTCAGCAACTACTCAAACACAAGCTACTACAAACACAAACACTCAAGCACAAGCTGCTACTACTTCATCTTCAGCTAACTACAGCACTTACTCAGCCGGTGCTAGCGGTTCAGTTCAAACAATCATCAACGCTATGAACGCTAAGCGTGCAGCTGCTGGTTTGGCACCTGTATCATACGATGCTTCATTGGCTGCTCGTGCACAATCACGTGCTGAAAACGCCGTTGCAAACGGTGGTTTGCCAACTGGTCACATGCAACAAGTTGCTGGACCTGAAGTTGTGGCAATCGACTGGGCTCCAAGCCAAGTTGTTGATGCATGGTACAACGAAACTGGTATGATTGCTGCACCAGCTCACCGTAACTGGTTGATGAACGCCAGCTTCACAAAGGTTGGATTTGGAATCGTTGACGGTACTATCGTTGGTATCGCTGGCTAATCTTAACCGATTAATCTTAATTTAAACTAAAACACTTACATTAGTATGTAGGTGTTTTTTTGTTTAAGAAAAAGTTAAATGTGGATAGTAAGTAGACAGATAGCTCCATATTTTATTGATTCAACTACATTTGTGGTAAGATAAGGAAACATGAGAGCGCAGCCAGGAAGCGCGCAAATACGGCGAAAAAAATGGAGTGTCGAAGTTCTTATGGCAGATCAAAATAATAATGAATTTTCACGGCAACGGCGGTTTGATGAAGTCCGTCAAACAAAGAAAAAGAAGAGTCGTGTGAAACGTTGGATTTTATATATCCTACTTGCCATCGTGGTTGGTGTAATCGGATGGGGTGCTTACCTCTATAGCGAATATAAAGGTTCCATTGATTCAATTCAAAAATCGGCTAAAATTTCAAAGACCCGAGATGTCTCAAGTTTGATTGCCCAGGGCAAGTCATTCTCAATTTTGATTTTGGGAACTGATACTGGAGAACTTGATCGTGATCGAACAGGTTTGAGTGATTCAATGATGGTAGCCACCGTCAACCCAACGGAAAATAAGGTCACGATGGTTTCAATTCCACGTGATATTATGACAGCAATTCCAGGTGATGAGGATACCTTCCCACAGAAGTTAAATGCTGCTTATAGTTTGGATGGCGTTGGTGCTTCCATGAAGGCTGTTCAAAACTACTTAAACGTGCCAATTGATACTTATGCGCTAGTTAATATGAAGGGCTTGGAAACCTTGGTTAAGAAGGTTGGCGGTGTTTCAGTTAAATCCCCACTTTCCTTCCAATATAGTCAAGCAACAGCTCATGATTATGGCCCTGATTTGTATCGTTTCCACAAGGGTTCTACTTCTTACGAGAAGTCAACCGATAACGGTGTGACTTGGTCAGCAAGTAAGACAGTGATGGACGGTGATGCCGCCTTGGCCTTTTCACGGATGCGCTATGATGATCCGCAGGGTGATTATGGTCGTCAACAGCGCCAACGCTTGGTATTGGAAGCAATGCTAAAGAAGGCAGTGAACGTCAAGACGTTGATTGATCCAAGTTTCGTTAAGGCAATTTCAAAGAATGCCCAGACTGATTTGTCCTTTAACGACATTGTTAAAATCGCCCAGAAGTACCGTGGCGCTGTGAAGAACCAAGTTTCTGACCATTTGCAAGGTCAGGGCGTGATGTACGAGGGTGTTTCTTACCAAATGGTGCCAACCTCTGAAAAGCAACGGGTAACCAATCTCTTAAGGTCTCAGCTTGGTTTGAAACATAAGGAAACTGGTTCCCAGTTTGCTAGTGATGTGCCATCCGATCAGTTACGTTCAGCAGCTTATGCTCTAGCACAAATTGGTGAAAAATTAGTTCAATAAATCTTTGAATCAAGAAGTCAGCTCGCGGTGATAAAAACGCCTCGGCTGGCTTTTTTCTTTCCGATTATTCGTGTTATACTGAGTAATAATCAAACGATTGGGGTCTGATATGCAAGATAGAAAAATTGCCATTATCGACTTGGGTAGCAATTCGACGCGGTTAGTCATTGAAAAATTACATTCAAATGAAACGTATACGGAGATTTTGCGTGTAAAAGAAGATACAAGACTTTCGCAAAACATGGGGCGAAATCTGATTTTACAAGAGGAACCGATGGCTCGGACCATTAAAGTCTTGCAAAAGTATCGACAAAAAATTGAAGACTACGAAGTTAGTGAGGTTTATGCCATCACAACGGCAGCCGTGCGTTCTGCCAAAAATCAAGCAGAATTCCTGGAGCGGGTCAAAGACGAAGCAAAAATCAGCTTCCGAGTCTTGACCGGCCAAGAAGAGGCCCACTACGATTTTCTCGGCGTCAGAGAAGCATTGCCAGATGTGCTGAATGGTGTCATTCTAGACACTGGTGGTGCATCCGTCGAATTAATTCCTTTCAAAAATGGCCAGGCGTTAGCCGAGGTTTCGGTTCCTTTTGGTGCTGTTAACCTTTCGGAGCGCTATCACTTGGCTGACACGATTGATGCAGCCAACATTGAGCAGGCGAATGTGGATATTCAGGCTGCTTATCGCCAGTTGCACTTTATTGATGCCTGCCAAAACCTACCGGTTATTCTTTTAGGGGGGGCAAATCGGTCGTTAGCAAAAATGGCCGAAGAAAAAGAATTGGTTTACCATCCGAAAGCCCTTCATGGCTTTATGATGCCAGCTAACCAGGTTGGCGAAATTTTTCATCAAATTGCTCAGATGTCACGAACTGAGCGGGAACACCTCGCCGGCTTAGAAAAAAACCGGGCCGATATTATCATATCGGGCCTGTTGCCGGTATTAAACCTGATTAGTGTTTTAAACGCCCCCCAGGTAATTTTTTCAGAATCTGGTGTCCGTGAAGGCCTAATCGAAAGCCTGTTTGAGGAAAAAGAGCAAATTAATGACTAAAAAATTTTACGAATTAACGCCAGAAGAACGACTCGACTTATTGAACTTGCCAGAAGAATTGATGGCGCGGTTCGTAAAAGACCAAGAGGTCGCACACCAGGATTTGGTGGAAAATTACTTGACTGATTTTGCCCTCCCAGAGGGAATGGTTCGGCATTTAGTCTTGGATAACCAGCCCTATCAAGTGCCAATGGTTACTGAGGAACCATCCGTCATCGCAGCGGCTAATAACGGTGCCCGTTTGTTTAAGATGGGTAGTGGCTTTAAGAGTGCTGGGACCAGCCAGGCAATTCTGGGTGGTCAAATTCTCTTTGAACACATTGATTTTGAGCAGCTACAGTCCTTTGTAACTGCCAACGAATATGAAATTTTCCAGGCAGCCGAAGAGGCCAAACCAAGCCTTTACCGTCGTGGTGGTGGTTTACGGAGCATTAACCTCCGCCATGTTAGTGGACATCGAGCAAGCCTTGATATTTTAGTGGATACGAGCCAGTCGATGGGGGCCAATGCCGTTAACACTATTTTGGAGAGTATTCGATTGATCTTTGAACCCTTTGATGACCAAATTTTAGGGGCGATTTTGACCAATGCAGGTCACCAAAGTGTTGTGAGCGTCACTGGTCGTGTGCCAGTGACAGCGTTAGGTGGCTTTGACGCTGCACAGCGGATCGTTGACCTAGCTGATTTTGCCAAAGTTGACCCTGACCGGGCAGTTACTGAAAATAAGGGCATCTTTAACGGCCTATCCGCCGTTGTTTTGGCCTTGGGAAACGATTGGCGCGCGGTTGAAGCTGCAGGCCATGCCTATGCCAGTCGGAATGGTCAATATCAGGCCTTAACCAACTGGCGGGTGAGCGATGACCATGAATTCCTGGAAGGGGAGTTTTCTCTACCACTGAACCTTGGTCGTGTTGGTGGCGCCATTGCCGGTCTTACTAAAGCACAAGATAATTTAGCCTTATTGGGCAATCCAACATTGGATGAAATGAAGAAAATTGTTTTGTCTGTCGGCCTTAGCTCCAACCTGGCTGCCTTAAAGGCGATTGCTGGCGAAGGTATTCAAGCCGGGCACATGCGGATGCAAGCTCGGTTACTGGCCATTTCAGTCGGTGCAAAGACAGATGAAATCATGCCGTTGGCTAAGAAATTAACCAAGGCACCAGCAATTAACGAAGAAAATGCAAAAAAGTTATTAGGAGAACTGCGTCACCATGAATCCGAAGTTAAATGAGCTCTTAGAGCAGGCAAATCAGGTCTATCCTGGTACCGTGATGACCCGCGTGGGGCAGAAGCAAGATGGGCTGCTCCGCATGGACCGTGCCGAACAGTCTGCTTTGGCAGACCGCCTGTTGATTGAGGTGCCCGACCAGACGGAAGCTGATTTTGTCCTGGGAAATGAACTCTTGCAGTTAGTTTTGACCCTGAACGGCATTACGCCACAGATTTATTTTGCTTTGACCTTTAATGATGAGGATTTGGACCAACAGCTAATTACGATTGCGACTCGCTTGCATCGGACTGTTTTGCATGCCATTACTTATCAAGAGTTGGCCAAGCAAGGTTTCTTGACTGCTGATACGGTAGCTGCCTTCTTGGCCGGCGTTAAAGATGAATTGTCAGTCGAAGCAGCCAATGTTGATGGTGAGGACCTCTTCCGCTTGCTAACGGTTTTGGACGCGCAAGTCTTTTTGGCAGCTGCTGATAAGGCTGGTTTGGCTGATTTGGCAGCGGACGTTTTCGCAACGCTAAAAGAGGATTATCCACGGGCTACTGCTCAGGCCGAGAAATTAGTCGCACCAATTTTGGCGGCTAATTTGAAGGATTCTCGGCAAATCCGCAAGCAAATGGTTCGCTTGTTTACTGGGCTGGATGAAAGCTTAACCGAATTAGAATTGCCAACGGTCAATGCTAACCAGTATGTGACTTTGACGCCCGTTTTGTCACAGCGCCAGTTGGATGGGTCGGTTGCCAACCTCTATGAAGTCTTCCATTCCGAAATGACTGATTTCCAAACGAAGGAAACGGCTTTTGTCGGTGTCGGTAAGCAAGACCACCAAAATACCTTTGTGGTGACGCCACCAAAGGATGAGGCCGATCGACCAAAGTTTTTCACCGAACTATACCAAACTTCTGTTAAAGAACTGTTAACAAAGTTGGCTTTGCCATATATTTTGCGTCAGTAACATTGTGATTGAAGGAGGGGGAGACAATGCTTGTTAGCCCAGCAATTCAAGAAAATTTTTATCAAGCAAAATCGATTGTTTTTATGACCGGAGCAGGGGTTTCGACCCTTTCGGGTATTCCGGATTATCGAT
The DNA here is from genome assembly GCF_016860625.1 of Fructobacillus tropaeoli. NCBI lineage: Bacteria > Bacillati > Bacillota > Bacilli > Lactobacillales > Lactobacillaceae > Fructobacillus > Fructobacillus tropaeoli. The sequence goes on along the minus strand of NZ_BOJU01000003.1, from coordinate 146,810 downwards.
CAAAAAATGGTGTTTATCAGGGACTCGACCTTGCGCCGGAGTATCTTTTGTCCGACCAGGCCTTTGCTGAAATCCCAGAAATTCAGTACAAATTTATGCAGGAAAATCTGTATTTTCCAGCTGCTAAGCCAAACATTATTCACGAAAAGATGGCGCCAAGGCGACGTTAGCCGAATACCAGAAGAGTCTGTACCGGTCGTCTGACCACGCCAAAATCAGGCCAAATATTACCTTCTATGGGGAGCAACCAAAGCACGTTGAAGAAGCCATTTCCCGGGTACAGCAGGCTGATTTGGTCGTCGTTGTTGGAACGTCCTTTCGGGTCTATCCCTTTGCTGGACTTTTGGCTTACGCCAACCCAGCGGCAAGGTTAATGGCGGTTAATTTGACTGCCATCCCGGTGCCAAGTCAGGTTGAGCAAATTGTGGGGGATGCGGGTCAGTTCTTTGAAGAACTGACGGTCAAGTCAGCTTCCAAGTGAAAATCAACTGGTTATTTTAAACCTTTGTCTTCAAGACGAAGGTTTTTTATTTGTATTTTATATGAAAAAAGATTAATATATTTTCCAGGAGGAAGTTTTATGACGAATGATCAAGGAGACAACCGGCAAAATACCGCTGTTCATGCACCAAGAACACCGAGTCAACAAGAAATACACGAACATCATCATGGGCACGCAGCGCCTCAGCAGCTGTCACAAAAGCCCTATATTATCGGGATTACCGTTAATCTGATTTTCGTTTTAAGTGAATTAGTTTTTGCAAAAATTGCCCACTCGACGTCCTTATTTGCCGATGCCTTTCACAACCTTTCGGATGTGTTAGCGCTTGTTATTGCCTGGTTAGCCGTCCTCGTTTTTGCAATTAAGGCGACTAAAAAGAAGACGTATGGCTGGCATAATGTATCGATTCTAGCTTCAATTTTTAATATGATTTTGCTGCTCTTTGCGGTTGGAACGATTTTTATTGAAGGGGTCCGCGACTTAATTGCCCAGGGACAAGTTCATACAAATGGGACAATTATCACCATCGTGGCGGCAATTGGAATTGTGGTGAACTTGTCAACAGCCCTTTTGTTTAAGGTTTCGGGTACGCCCGATGAACATGGCCACCAGCATGGCCAGGATTTAAATGCAAAAACGGCTTATCTGCACTTGTTATCGGATGCCGGCGTTTCCATTGGTGTCATCTTAGCAGGTTGGCTGATTGACCTAACGGGTTGGCAGCTGATTGATCCAATTGTATCGCTGATTATTGGGGTCATTATCTTGGCTTCTGCTTGGCCAGTCATGCGTGAAACGGTCAACCTGGCGATTAACGCTGTACCGGAGGCGGTTGATGAAGTTGCCATCAGCGAGTATTTGGTCAACCAAGAAGGGGTGTTGGCGATGCACGACTTGCATATTTGGCCACTTTCAACCACTGAAACGGCGTTGACGGTCCATTTATCCGTTGATGATAACGTTTTCGATGATGATCACGGTCAGGAGTTTTTAACTCGAATTGAAGATGATTTGAAGGCTGATTTTGCCATCCAACACGTCACGATTCAGTTAGAAGCAGCCGAACACAAAGAAAATTGTAATGTGATTTAAGGTGGTCGATCGGGCTAATTTGCCCGACGGCGCTTTGATTGAAGACAAAATTTAATAAAAGAGATAAAACGCCAAGATGCTTGCTATCATGGCGTTTTTCTTTTGAAATTTGAATGGCTATCAGGTTGAAAAATCAGTTTAGGCTTGACCTGAGCGCTCACCAGTGTATGATTAACGAGAACTTAGGAAGACCAATCGGGTTAACTAGCTTTCATAAGACTTCAAGTTTGTGCTTGGCGGACGTTATGAAAATTATTTAGCACTTGCATCCTTTTCGGCCAAAAACTTGTTGGCCTTTTTCGGCATTTATTAAGTATATATATTTACACTGGCGCGAAAAGAAAATGATGATTTTCAAGACAATTTAATTCGTTTGACACCTTCCTGAGGAATCTAACTTTCCAAAGGAGAATCATTATCATGATGGTACAACAAACCGCAGATAATCAGCCACATGGCGCATTGCTCATGCAAGGCGGCACTCAGAATAAAAGCCTGGAACAGGTGAACGGTACAATCGCCGTCCCGAAATCAGGTTCGTTCTGGCGCCGCCTCCTCGCATTTTCAGGGCCGGGCGCATTAATCGCTGTCGGCTATATGGACCCTGGCAATTGGGTGACATCCGTTCAGGGTGGGGCATCTTACCATTATCTCTTGATGTCAGTCGTGATGCTGTCTGCTGCCATTGGTATGCTGTTACAGTATCTGGCTGGTAAATTAGGGATTGTAACCCAAGAAGATTTAGCTCAGGCAACGGCTAAACGAACGAAGAAAGCGACACGGTATTTTCTCTGGTTTATCACGGAACTTGCCTTAATCGCGACAGATATCGCCGAAGTAGTTGGTGGGGCAATTGCCTTAAACCTGCTCTTTGGCTGGCCGCTCTTGCTGACCGTCATCATGACGGCCTTTGATGTCATCTTATTGCTAGGGCTGATGAAGTTCGGCTTTCGTAAAATTGAAGCGATTGTCATGACCCTGATTTTAACGATTTTATTTGTTTGCTTATATTTGGTTTTCTTATCAAAACCTGATTTGGCCGGCGTATTTGGTGGCTTAATGCCACAAAAAGAAGTCCTTTCAACGCAAGCAATCCATGGCTTGTCGAGCCCATTGTTCTTAACGGCCGGCATTATCGGCGCTACGGTAACACCGCACAACCTTTACTTGCATTCATCAATTGTTCAGACCCGCAAAGTTGATAAGAAAAATCCTGCCGAGGTTAAAGAGGCGATTAAGTGGATGGCGTGGGATTCCAATGGTCAGTTGACCTTAGCCTTTATCGTTAATGCTTTGCTCCTGATTGTTGGAGCGGCTCTCTTTTATGGCCATGCCAATGAATTGGCATCCTTCAAAGGCATGTACTTGGCCTTGCAAAATCAGCAAATGGCTGGTGCGATTGCCTCGCCCTTTCTCTCAACGCTGTTCGCGGTGGCGCTCCTGGCATCCGGACAAAATTCAACCATTACTGGCACCTTAGCCGGTGAAATCATCATGGAGGGTTTCTTACATTTTAAGATTCCGATGTGGTTGCGGCGCGTGATTACGCGTGGCGTTGCACTCATACCAGTGATTGCCATTGCTGTTTTGTATGGCGGTAACGAGCATGATTTGGATGCTTTGATTACCGGAACGCAAGTTTTTCTCTCCGTTGTTTTGCCATTTTCGATGGCACCGCTCCTGTATTTTACTTCCTCAAAGAAAATCATGGGGCAGTTTGTGAATAAAAAGAGCGTGACCGTCATTGGCTGGCTCTGCTTTATTGCTCTAACTGTGATTAATATTTGGCTGGTTTTGGAACAAATGGGTCAGTGGTTTGGTTAGGAAAAACGACAATGATTCTGATTTAATTTAGAATAATTCCTGTTTTTATTGTGAAAAATCAGGAGAAACCACAAAAAGATTAAGTGAATTTTAAATCATTTATGATTCTTTAAGGCTGATATAACAGCCTTTTGGCCAAAAATGTTGCAATAGGTTTGCAACATTACAAAAATATCACTTGACCTTAGAATTGTCAGGTGTAATATTTACTATAGACTTAGGAAGAAGTCATTGAGTTAAGTAGCTTTCATAAGCTTTCAACAACCAAGTTGAATGAAATCCTTTATGAAAATTATTTAGCACTTGAAAAAAACAACACATGGTAGACGGACCAGTCTGCCTAAATTTCAATGAGGTCAGGGTGGCAGACTGCCCTTTTTGCTTTGGTCATTTTTTTCGAGTGAGAATTTGATTGCTTCGTCCCTAAGGAGAATTCCGAAGGAGAGATATTATGGATAATCCCGTAAAGAAGAGCCATTCCCTTATCGAACACACGGGCGATAAGAGTTTGGAAGAAGTAAACGGCACAATTGAAGTGCCAAAGGGCGCCCCTTTCTGGCGGCGTTTGATGGCTTTCTCAGGACCTGGGGCCCTGGTTGCCGTTGGTTACATGGATCCAGGTAACTGGGTCACGTCAGTAGCCGGTGGTGCTTCTTACCACTACTTGTTGCTGTCAATTGTTTTGATTTCTTCACTGATTGCGATGCTTTTGCAATACATGGCTGGTAAGTTGGGTATTGTTAAGCAAGAAGATTTGGCTCAGGCTACTGGAAACCGGACAAACAAGTTTGGTCGCTACTCACTCTGGATCATGACGGAGTTAGCGTTGATTGCAACGGATATCGCCGAAGTTGTCGGTGGTGCCATCGCCTTGAACTTGCTCTTTGGTTGGCCACTGTTGGTCACGGTGTTCTTGACGGCCTTCGATGTTATCTTGCTGTTGATGCTGATGAAGTTTGGTTTCCGCAAGATCGAAGCGATTGTTATGACTTTGATTATGACCATCTTGGTTGTCTTCATCTACCTGACAATCTTGTCAAAGCCTGACTGGGCATCATTGTTCTATGGCTACGTGCCACAACCAAAGGTAATTTCACCTGAATCACTTAAGGGCTTGCAAAGTCCTTTGATCTTGACTGCTGGTATCATTGGTGCCACGGTTATGCCACACAACTTGTACTTGCACTCATCAATCTCACAAACTCGTAAGGTTGATCACGAAAACCCAGAAGAAGTTCATGACGCTGTGCGTTTGATGACTTGGGACTCAAACATCCAATTGACGTTGGCCTTTGTGGTTAACACTTTGCTTTTGGTTGTTGGTGCTGCTTTGTTCTTCGGACATGCTCAAGAATTGGATTCATTTAAGGCAATGTACAACGCCTTGGGTGACTCAAAGATTGCCGGCGCAATTGCATCACCAATCTTGTCAACGTTGTTTGCCCTTGCCTTGTTGGCTTCTGGACAGAACTCAACAATCACTGGTACTTTGACTGGTGAAATCATCATGGAAGGTTTCTTGCACTTGCGCGTGCCAATGTGGCTCCGTCGTGTGATTACCCGTGGAATCGCCTTGGTTCCAGTTTTGGCTATTACCATTATTTACGGTGGTAACGAAGCCCAATTAGATAACCTGATTACTGCCACACAGGTCTTCTTGTCAATTGCCTTGCCATTCTCAATGGCACCATTAATCTACTTTACTTCTTCAAAGAAGATTATGGGCGAATATGCTAACAGTAAGTGGATTACTTGGACTGGTTGGATTTGTTTTGCTGTCTTGACTGCCATCAACGTTTGGTTGGTTCTTGACCAATTCTTCCCACAATACTTCGGCTAAATCAGGAACGATAAACGAAGTCGTAACGATGTTCTAACATTCACTGGAGGCAAATAATGGCTGAATTAAAATTAGATGTAGAACCAAAGCAATTTAAGACAATTCTTGTTGGTGTTGATGAATCAGAACAAGGCTACCACGCCTTGTCAAACGCGATTCACCAAGCCCGTGAAGATGATTCGCAATTAATTATCGCGACAATTTTGGAAATGGGTGACTTGTCAGCAATTTCTGCTTTGCACCTGGATTTCATCAAGGAGCGACGCCAAGAATTGGAAAACAATCTGGCTAAGTACCGTGATTACGCACTTTCACAAGGTTTGAAGAATGTGAAGGTTGTCTTCGATGATGGTATCAAGGCTGGTGAAATCTTAAACGATGAAATTGCACCACAGGTTGGGGCTGATTTAATCGTTGTTGGGGCCCACTCACATGAAGGCTTCTTTGAATCAATCGGTTCACAGGCTGCTTACATTGCCCGTAACGCCAAGATTTCTGTTTTGATCGTTAAGGATTAATTATTTAAAAACTGGTAGCTAATGGCTATCAGTTTTTTTGTCTTCTATGCATGAATAAATTTTCATGTTATACTAAAACATAATTTATGAAAAGTTATTCATATAAAAGGAGCGGCTAATGACAACGACATTGATAACAGGATTTTTTTCATATTTAGGAACAACATCTGACTATTTCGTAATTTTAGTTTTACTGTTTGCCACTTTTCGCCAGAAGTCGCAGGTGCGGCCAATCATTCTTGGCGCCTACCTCGGCAATGCTCTTTTAGTTGGAGCAGCTTTGCTGATTGGTGGGGCACTTAAGCAAATACCGGCCGAGTGGCTTTTGGGACTCATGGGTCTGGTGCCGGTTGCTATCGGTTTAAAAAATTATTTCTCAAATGAGGGAGAAGAGGAGGGTGAGACTTTTGTTACCAAGGTCCAAGAAACGCCCAATCAGCGGATTGTTTTGACGGTCGTTTTGATGACCATTGCTGGCTGTGGTGCCGATAACTTAGCGCTCTACATTCCTTATTTCTCGCTAGCTAATTGGGCAGCCTTACCAATCATCTTTTTGATGTTTACAGCGATTTTGACAATTTGCATTTTCTTAGCTTACCGATTAGCGAAGGTGCAGAAGGTTCAAGATCTTTTTGAACGCTATGGTGATTTAATGCAATTGCTAGTCTATGTGGCCCTGGGTATTTACATTTTATTTGATGCTGGAACAGTGACACATTTACTTTCCTTGTTATAATAGGGGTATGAAAAAAGATGTCCAACATGAATTGAGTATAATTTTCAAATTGCTGGGGTCGGAAAGGCGCTTGGCCATTTTAGCCCTATTGCGCGAAAAACCTTGTTCGGTTTCTGAAATTGTGGACCAGCTCTCGATGGAGCAGTCTGCCGTTTCCCATCAGCTACAAATGCTTCGAGAAGCGCAAGTCGTGACGGTAGAAAAAGTAGGGCGGTCCGTCTACTACCAGCTGAACGATTCCCATATCTTAACTTTGCTCAATAATGCCGAGCATCACGTGGACCACGTTTTGCGGCAAATGAGCCACGCTGAAGCGGTGGCTGAAGAGCAAGCCGAAGCCAAGAAAAATCATCAATAAAATTAATCAAAGAAAATGCATATTTTTGTTGACAGATTTGTCTGCCGTTGATATACTAATATAGTTGTGAAATACAGCAAATGCCCTTGTGGCGGAATTGGCAGACGCGCTGGACTCAAAATCCAGTGGTGGCAACACCGTGTGGGTTCGACTCCCACCGAGGGCATTCATGAGAGCAAACAGCTAACTTTGTTAGCTGTTTTTTCTTACCAAAATAATCAAATAAAAGGACCGCTACCATCTATCATCAGGGTAGCGGTCCTTTTGTTGTGACTTGAATATTAGTTAATTTATTTGCGCATCACCAGTCTGGTAGTTGATGGTAACACCAGGCTCGACATTAAAAATCCAGTAGTTCAGGTTCAAAGTCTTGCCGTTGTCTTCAACTGATTTGGCCATATAATGGACGCCCTGTGGCAGTCGGTCAGTGCCGTTATAAAGTGGTGTGACCTGGCCGCGAATGCTAATATTAGGGTTTGTTTTCAATGCATTGCGGATATCATCTTCGGGTACCAATTGCCCGGGATAGGCATTTTCGACGCGGGTTCCGGTCGTCATATTTTCGGTCACCATGGTGGCCATCCCGAAGAATTGGTAGCCAACAATATGGGACTTGTTCCAAAGAGCTTGCTTGCTACCGCCAAGGTTCACCTGTGGATTTTTATGATAACCGCCAACCCAGGCACTTCCTGTAAAGTGGTCGTTAATATACCAACCGGAAGGACGGACACTTTCGGGAATGCGGGCGGGCCGCTTAGTGACTGCATCCATGCTGGCTTTGGTAGCGACAAAGTTTGCTTGCCCAGACCGACCGAGCGAATCAAGGGCGGATAAGGCTAAACCATTGGTTGGCCGTAACTTGTTACCGCTTTGAGCTGGGAAGGTCTGTTGCAATTCCTGGCTGGTAAAGGTGGCCTGATTTTGGTTAATGTGGACGATATCACCGTCGAGCGTGCCATCCCATTTAATCTTTAAAAGATCTTGGTCGGAATTAGTTGTGGCGGCAGGCCGAGGAGCACTCTTTGACCTATTCAGGCTTTGGCTCGCGGTAGTTGTGTTTGTCTTTTGGTAACTTTGATTATGGCCGTTTTTACCTGGTAAGAACGACAAAGCCGCCACAACCAAAATTAAGGCTGTGACGGCCGAACCAAAGTGCTTGGGCCGGTTGGGCCGCTGCTTATAAGAACGTTTTTTTGTCATTAGAAAGTCATTGCTCCTAAGAATTGTTTGATTCGAGGATCATTTGAATTGAAGAAATCCTCTGTCTTGCCATCATAGCCAACGTGGCCATTGTCGATAAAGACGATTTTATCGGCCACTTGTTGAGCAAAGGCCATGTTGTGGGTGACGATAATCATGGAGGTTTCTTTTTGAGCTAATTCGCGCAGAACACGTAGAACTTGGGCTTCTAGCTCAGGGTCCAAGGCAGAGGTGGGCTCGTCTAAGAGAAGGTATTGGGGCTCCATTGCCAGCGCTCTTAAGATGGCTACTCGTTGTTGTTGCCCACCGGACAACTGGTAGGGATAGCGATTGGCTAACTCCTCCATATTGAACTGCTTGAGTAAGGCATGGGCCTTTTCCAAAGCTTGGTCTTGGCTGATTTTTTTAACCTTAGTGGGTCCTTCAGTTAAATTTTTGAGGACTGTTAAATGAGTAAAGAGGGCTTTTTCTTGAAAGACCATGCCGAAGTGCTTGCGGACATCGAGAACTTGCGCCTTGGTGAGGGTCTTATCCAGATTCAGGTCAAGTTCATCGACAATCAACCGGCCGCTCGTTGGTCGCTCAAGCAAATTGAGTGAGTGCAAGAGGGTTGATTTTCCAGAACCAGAAGGACCGACAATGGCCGTCGTCTCTTCAGCCGGGAAGGTGACGGAAATGTCATCGAGGGCATTCTTATCGGGGTACTTTTTGCTTAAATTTTCAACTTTAATCATTGGGCAAACCTCGATGTGTACTTTTCTAGGTAGTGTTGGCCAACCGAGAGAATCGACGTAAAGACGGCATAGACCATGGCTACGAGGATGTACATCGAGAGGACCTTATAGTTCGTTGCAGCAATTTGTTGGGAAAGGTAAAACATTTCCACAATTGTAATCACGGACGCCAGTGATGTGTCCTTTAATAGGGAAATCAGCGAGTTCGACAACGGCGGAATTGAAATGCGGGCCGCCTGTGGCAAGACAACGTAGAGGTAAACCTGCGTGGTTGTCATGCCAAGCGACTCAGCTGCCTGCTTTTGAACCTCGGAGACCGATGAGATAGCTGCTCGAATGGATTCGGAAGCATAAGCCCCGGTGTTCAGAGAAAAGACCGTGATGGCCGAAACCCAGGCTGATTGGAACAGGGCAATGTGGGCGTTTGGCAAGCCGTAGAAAACAATGAACAATTGTACCAACATTGGCGTTGACCGGAAAAACCAGACATAGGTGGCGGCAACACCCTTTAAAATTTTCAAAGCGGCATCAGCCCACTCGTTCTGCGGTGCCTTAGCAACGCGAATCAAAGCGGTCGTGATGGCAAAGATAATTCCAAAGAAGAAGGAAATGGCCGTCAACGGCAGGGTGTATTGAAAAGCCGCCACTAACAGTCTTGGCAAGTATTTGATTGCCAGATCGATAAAATCTGTCATGAAAGAGTTCCTCTTTACTTTTATTAATTAGTCGTGGCTCAAGTCCATACCAAAGTACTTCTTAGAAAGCTTTGTCAAGGTACCATCCTTCTTCAACTCAGAAATGGCCTTGTTCATGTCCTTTTGCAAAGCGGCGTTCTTCTTGTTCATCAAAACACCGGTTGGTACGGATTGGATATCCTTTGAGATATCAACTGTGGTCAAATCAGCGTCAGGATTAGCCTTCTTCCAAGCGGCAAAGGCACCTTGGTCATTCAAAGAACCATCGGCACGGTTTGTCGTAATCAAGTTCATGGCTTCAACGATACCGGCAACGGCCTTGATGTTGGCACCCTTTTGTTGGGCAACTTGACCGTAGTTTGATGTCAATGACTGGGCCATCGTCTTGCCCTTGATGTCAGCCAATGAGTTCAAATCAGTCTCACCGCTACGCTTAATCAAAACTGATTTTGAGTAAAGGTAAGGTTCTGACATTCGGTAGTTCTTTTCACGGTCGGGACGAATACCGATGTTGTTAATCACGGCGTCATAACGGTTTGAGCCAAGACCGGCAATCAAAGAGTCCCACTTTGTTTGAACGAAAGTGACCTTCATGTTCAATTTCTTACCGATGGCCTTGGCCATGTCGACTTCGTAGCCAACCAACTTACCAGAATCGTCGTGGTAAGAAAATGGTGCATAGGTTCCTTCCAAGCCAACAGTTAATGTTCCGGGCTTGATGGTCTCATCTTTTTTTGGTTGATTTAACTGGGCAAAACCAAAGATACCACCGATGACCACGATAATCCCGGCCAGTAAAATCAAAACTTTCTTATTCATCTTACTTCTTCTCCTCAATTAGGTAAAACAGTGCAAAATAAAACCGCCCCTAGTGTACACCAAGGGCGGTTTTTACGTCTGTAAATCAGATAGACCCACCCTAAAAAAGCGGTAAGTAACACTTTACCGCAGTCATGTTTGGGTTGTTAGTTAAGTTTTTAGCTAACATTAATCTTCTCCGATTTCTTTTTATCAGTGTAACGGGACAAGAAAACTTTGTCAACAGAATTGAACTGATTTTGCCAAAAAAGACAAAATTGGTTTACTTTCAAAATAGTCGGTTAAAAGCGATTGTTCGGCTTTTATTGCTGATTTTTCCAAAATGGTTTACTGGAAAGTCTGACTGAATGCTTGTTCGGCCACCTAGTCGGGCTAGCCGGCTTTTGCTATAATGAAAACATGGTATCGGTCATCATTTGACCAGAAAGGACTCATATGTCAGACAAGAAAACATTTTATATCACAACCCCAATTTACTATCCATCAGGAAAGCTACAATTGGGAAATACTTATACGACAGTTTTGGCGGATGCCACTGCTCGTTACCACCGTCTTTTGGATGAAGACGTCTTCTTTTTGACTGGAACCGATGAACACGGGGAAAAGATTCAAAAGAAGGCGAACGAAGCCGGTACAAGTGAAATCGAATATTTGGACAAGATGATTAAGGACATCAAGGACCTGTGGTCATTGATGGGTATTTCATATGATAAGTTTATTCGAACGACTGACGAAGGCCACGAAAAGGCTGTCCAGAAGATCTTCCAGCAATTATTGGACCAAGGCGACATCTACAAGGGCCAATACGAAGGTTGGTACTCTGTTTCCGATGAAGAGTATTTCACGGAATCACAATTGGCTGAAGTTTACCGTGATGAGAACGGTAAGATGATTGGTGGTAAGGCACCTTCTGGTCATGAAGTCGAAAAGATTCAAGAAGAATCATACTTCTTCAAGATGTCCAAGTATGCCGACTGGTTGGTTGATTACTACAAGTCACATCCTGATTTTGTCCAACCACATGCACGAATGAATGAAATGTTGCAAAACTTCATTTTACCGGGCTTGGAAGATTTGGCTGTGACACGAACTTCTTCGAACTGGGGTGTTCCTGTTCCAGGCGATGAACGCCACGTCATTTATGTTTGGATTGATGCCTTGGCTAACTATATTACTGCCTTGGGTTACGATTCAGCTGATGATTCACTTTTGAAGAAGTTTTGGCCGGCTAATGTGCAATTGGTTGGAAAGGAAATTGTTCGTTTCCATATTATTTACTGGCCAATCATGTTGCATGCGCTCGGTTTGGAATTGCCAAAGGAAATCATTGGTCACGGTTGGCTGGTGATGAAGGATGGCAAGATGTCGAAGTCAAAGGGGAACGTGATTTATCCTGAAGACTTAACGGCCCGTTATGGCTTGGACGCTGTTCGTTACTACCTGTTGCGCTCAATGCCATTTGGCAACGATGGGGTCTTCTCACCCGAAGACTTTGTGTCACGCGTGAACTTTGATTTGGCTAATGATTTGGGAAACCTTTTGAATCGAACGGTAGCCATGATTAATAAGTATGAAGATGGTGTGATTCCAGCCTTTACAACCGGCAAGACTGATTTTGATGAGGACTTGGACCTGGTTGTTGAAAAGCAGATTACAGAATACAATCAACACTTGAGTTCTGTTCATACAGCGGATGCGCTTGAAGCTGTTTGGGGTGTTGTTCGTCGTGCCAACAAGTATATTGATGAAACAGAGCCTTGGGTTTTGGCTAAGAAGTCAGGCGAAGACGAAGACGCGAAGGCAGCTTTGCAATCAGTTTTGGCTCACTTGGCTGGAGCACTTCGTGCAGTTGCAGCAATGTTGCAACCAGTCATGACGGATGCGCCACGACAAATGTTTGCTCAACTTGGATTAGACTACCCTGAAAAGGGTGTTTCACTGGTTGGACTTGCCATCGATCAAGTACCAGCAGGTACGAAGGTGGTTGCCAAGGGTGAACCAATCTTCCCTCGTTTGGATGTGGAAGAAGAAGTTGCCTACATTGCTTCATTGGTCTCAAAGGATACCAAGGGTAAGGGCCGGGCAGTCAAAGAAGCCGCTAAGCAGGGCGCAAAGGAGCAAGAAGTGAGCGAAGAAATCCAACATAAGGATTTGATTGAGTACGACGATTTTGATAAGGTCGAAATTTTGGCGGCTAAGATTACGGCTGCTGAATTTGTGGAAAAGTCAAAGAAGTTGATTAAGTTCACTTTGGATGATGGTTCTGACAAACCACGTCAAATTTTGTCGGGAATTCGTCAATGGTACCCAGAGCCCGAAGTCTTGTTAGGCAAGACAGTGGCAATCGTGGCCAATATGGCACCACGGAAGATGGCTGGCGAGTTATCAGAAGGAATGATTCTTTCTGCCGAAAAGAACGGCATTGTGACCGTTTCGGTTTTGCCAGAAGTCATTGAACCTGGTTCAGGAATTGAATAAAAATCAGTAAAAAAGGCGGTTGCGTGAGCAACCACCTTTTTTTGTTTGTTTGACGAAACGCTGGGTATGAAAAATGTTAGTAGTGTGGCATGGCGGAATCGCTGGCCACCTGGCAATAAAGTCTTACTTCAGTGGCCAAGCCCATGGGTCTTGGTGCCACTTGGCTAGGCGGGCATGGTCTTCATCACTAATCACCTTTTGGTGGGCCAATAACTTGATTAAGCCGTTATAAGTCAAAAGTGGGGCAAAGGCAAAGCCAGCCTCTTGGAAGTTCTTGTCAGCATCTGGGAAACCATACGAGAAGATGGAAACCACACCAGCTACGTTGAAGCCTTCGTTTTTGACAGCCTTCGCAGCACCAAGGACGGATCCGCCGGTTGAAATCAGGTCATCAATCAAGACCACTTGGTCATCTGCTTGGATAACACCTTCGACTTGGCGACCGGTACCATGGTCCTTTGGCTTGGAACGAACATAAACCATTGGCAAGTCTAATTCGGCAGCAACTAGGGCTGCTTGGGGGATGCCGGCCGTGGCAACACCGGCAATCACTGATACTTGAGGGTATTGCTCCTTAATCAGTTCGGCTAAGGCCTTGGTGATGGCGTGGCGTGTTGTTGGATAAGAAATCGTTTGGCGCAGGTCGGTATAGATTGGTGACTGGATGCCAGAGGCAAAGGTGAAGGTATCGTCAACCTTCAATTGGACGATTCTGTGATCGATTAAGTCTTGGAGAATTGCTTCAGTTGAAACTGTCATGGGTAAAACCTTTCATTCTTTCTTTTAATATCTTTTTGTTGGTAAAAATCAGCCTTGCCAAGCATTTTGATAGCGGTGCCAAGCAGCAACTGGGTCGCTCGCCTTGGTAATTGGCCGGCCAACGACGATGGCCTTGGCACCGTCCGCAGCTGCTTGGTCGGGACTAGCGACGCGAACTTGGTCACCCGTTTGGTCCTCTTGCATGCGAATGCCAGGGACAACGAAGAGAAAATCAGGACGCAAATGGGCGTTGAGTGTTGTCAACTCCAAGGCGGAGCAGATAACGCCGTCGCAGCCGGCCTGGTCCGCCATTTGGGCTAAGGCCAAGACTTGGTCCTGCATTGGCAGGGCCGCGTGTTGTTCGTTTTTCAGGACTTCATCGGAAATGGAAGTTAGCTCTGTGACTGCCAGGAGGGCAGGGGCATCGACGCCGGCCTTTGCCGCACCGATTTCCAAACCTTCTTTGGCAGCTTTCAACATGGCAGACCCACCCAGTGAATGAACGGTCACATAGTCGACACCGAGTTGGCCGATTTGAGCCATTGCTTGGCGGACGGTGTTGGGGATATCAAAGAGCTTGAGGTCTAAGAAAATGTCGCAACCGCGCTTTTTTAAATCAGTGATAATGGCTGGCCCAGCTTGGTAGAAGAGCTCCATCCCGACCTTGACGGTTAATTGGCTGGGGTCGGGAAAACGATCTAAAAAGGCAGTGACGGCGGCTAAGTCGTCAAAGTCCAAGGCAATCATTAGTGGTTTTTCCATGGTTACTCTCCTTCATGGGCAAGAAAAAAGACTATTCCCTAAAAAAGTTCAGAGAATAGTCTTATTGTGTTAAAAATTAAGCGTAAGCAAATCATCTGGCTTCTCTGAACCAATTAATGACTAATGAAAGTATAAACTATCTGCCGTCTTTCGACAAATTTATTTTAAAAAAGCCCCAAGGAATGTTTCCTTTGGGCTTTAAAATCAGTTCTGATTTTAAAGAAGGTCGCCGATAGCAGAATAACCAATCGTTGGGAAAATTGTGACCAAGCGACTGAGTTGTGCTGGTGTGTAGGCGAATTCAATGGCAGGCAAGAGAGCATTGATGATGTCCTCTGCGTGTTCTGAAATTTCGATTGCACCAACCAAGTGCTTTTCCTTGTCATAAATCAATGAAAGGTGGCCTTCCTTTTCGTAATCGACCATGCGGTACCAGTCATCCATGACATCCTTTTCAACGACATCATATTGATCAGGGTGAGCGGCAGCTTCATCGAGTGTTACGCCGGCTTGAGCCAAACGAGGGGTCGTGAAGACTGTGGTACCGATAGCTGGATAGTCGATGGCTTTGTCATCTTGGCCCAAGAGGCGCTTGGCAACATACTGGGATTCGAATGTTGCTGTTGGGGTCAACTTTGGCTGATCCTTCTTCACTACGTCGCCGGTTGCATAAATATTCGGCACGGCTGTTTGGAGGTATTCGTTAACCGCAATCCCGGCCTTGTCGAATTCGATTCCCAAATCTTCCAGACCAAGGTCGGCCGTATTTGGTGTGCGACCGGTAGCATCCATGACGTAATCGGCTTCATAGGTACCGGTTGAAGTCTTAACGGCAAAGCCGGAAGTAACTTGTTCGACACTTTCAGTCTGACTATTCTTGACGAATGTAATGCCTTGTTTTTCAAGGGTTTGCACCAAAGCATTGCTATAGCGTTGGTTAAATTCAGGCAAAGCGCGGTCGGAACGAAGAATAACCGTGACGGCAACGCCCGCAGCGTTCATCATTGAAGCAGTTTCGAGGCCGATATAGCCCGCCCCAATAATGACCATCTTGTCGGGTGCTTGGTCTAGTGACAAGAAGTCCTTTGAATCGTGGAGGTACTCAGCACCGGGGATGTCCAAGCGATGGGAGTGCATACCAGTGGCAATCACGATGTTTTCGGCCGTAACGGTCTGATCACCGATTGTCACAGTGTGGGCGTCTGCTAAGCGACCAGCACCGAAGTAGAACTTGATGCCCAATTCTTCCATCCCGCCTTGGATGGCGTTTGGGAAGATGGCGATGATTTCCTTTTTACGGGCCATGTTCTTGGTCCAGTCAATGTCGCCACTACCTGAAACAATGCCGTTTGAAGCACGTAATTCACGTTGTAAGGAAACTGCGTTTTCCAGGATAACTTTGGCGTTGCAACCCCAATTTGGGCAGGTTCCGCCGACCTTTTCTTTTTCGACAAAGGCGACTTTTTTACCGGCCTGAGCCAGGAGTGGTGCACCATCAAAGGCCCCGTGGCCGGCCCCGAGGTACAAAACATCGTAATCGTATGCTGTCATTTTCTAGATTCCTCCTAAGTTGAAAGCTTAATACGATTATCTCACAGTTTCATTTGGAAATGAAATCTAAACTATACCAAATTGTCGTTTTGTCTACATGTTTAGTTCATTGATTAAACAAATTAAAAGCGTTTGTAAAGATAAATGGTAAAGAAAAAAGCCCAATCAACGTTAACAGATGGCCCCCATAGTTTCGTTATCCTAATCTTGGGTTTTTCATCAGTTGGTCAAGGCTTTTTATTTTTGTTGCTTCTTGTCTTGCATCAATTAGTTTAAGGTCACGCGTTTTGACAAAGCGGGACGAACGACAAGGGCAATAATTAGACCAAAGGCACATTGGGCAATGTTACCGATGATTGAAGCAAAGCCGGTCGCCCAGCTGTGTGAAAGGAAGGCTGTGGCAAAGAAGTAGCCGACAACCATGACAAAGGAAGCCACGATAACGGCAATCGTTTGGCTCATCACTGATTTTTTAGCACCAATCAACCCGGCCAAGTAACCCTCTAAGCCGTGAATGACCAAAGAGAAGGGGGCCCAGGCGGCATAACCGGCTAAAAGATCTAAGAGCAAACCGGATAAACCACCAACAATCATGCCAGAACGCGCGCTACCCAATAGTGCCACTAAGAAAATACCGGCTTCCACTAGGTTGACGTAGCCACCTGGTGTTGGAATTCGCACCACATAAGAAAGGGCGAGGTTTAAAGCAGTAATCACGGCCAAAGTCGTGATGGTTTTGGTAGTAAAGTATTTATTCATAATCATCTCTCCATGTGTTTCATAATAATAGGAATATTATAGCAAGGATTTCAATGAATAAAAAAGACAGTTTTCTTTCAGTTATCCGACAAAATCAGGAAATGGTATGGTTAATTTTCCAAACAATTTCTAGTGAACACTTGCACTGGTTTCTAGCCTTTGTGTTATAATGTCCTTGTTGACATAAGTCAAAAAATTAATTGGAGGTCTACACACATGACTGTGAAGATTGGTATTAATGGATTCGGTCGGATTGGTCGTTTGGCATTCCGTCGTATCTTGGAACTTGGCGACTCAGCAGCTGATGTTGAAGTTGCAGCCATCAACGATTTGACTAGCCCATCAATGTTGGCATACTTGTTGAAGTATGACTCAACTCATGGAACTTTGGATGCTGAAGTTTCTGCTGATGAAACTGGTATCGTGGTTAACGGTAAGCACTACACTGTTTATGCAGAACGCGATGCAAAGAACATTCCTTGGGTTAAGAACGATGGTGTTGAATATGTATTGGAAGCTACTGGTTTCTATACTTCAGCCGAAAAGTCACAAGCCCACTTGGACGCAGGTGCTAAGAAGGTTTTGATCTCAGCTCCAGCTGGTGATGTACCAACTGTTGTTTATGGTGTAAACCAAGACATCTTGAAGGCTGACGACAAGATCGTTTCAGCTGGTTCATGTACTACACAGTCATTGGCTCCAATGGCTCGTGTATTGCAAGACCAATTCGGTGTTGAAGTGGCAACGATGACTACTATCCACGCCTTTACTTCAACTCAAATGATTTTGGATGGACCTAAGTCAAAGAAGTTCCGTTCAAACCGTACTGCTTCAGTAAACACTATCCCTCACTCAACTGGTGCTGCTAAGGCTATCGGCCTTGTTGTTCCAGAATTGAAGGGTAAGGTTGACGGTCACGCACAACGTGTTGCCGTTGTTGACGGTTCTGTTACTGAATTGACTTCAGTTTTGTCAAAGAAGGTTTCAGCAGACGAAATCAATGCAGCTATGAAGGCAGCCGCTTCTGACTCATTTGGCTACAACGAAGACGAAATCGTTTCATCAGACATCATTGGTGACACTCACGGTGCTACTTTCGATGCTACTCAAACGCAAATCGTCGAAGCCGGTGACAAGCAATTGGTTAAGACTGTTTCATGGTACGACAACGAATACGGTTTCACTTCAAACATGATCCGTACTTTGTTGCACTTTGCAAACGTATAATCATTTATATAAAGGAAGAACGCTTCGGCGTTCTTTTTTTTGTGCACATAATCTAACCTAAACAGATACAATAGAAACAAAAGTGTACATAAAGAAATATGTTTGATACAATGTTCTCGAGTTAACAAGGAGAAGTTTTAAAATGATGATGATTCATTAGTTGAAATGGAGGGCTATTTTCATGAAGTATAATAAAATGCAATTGACGAAAGTTAACGAACGTAAGGTTCTGAAAAAAGTCAAGAAGAATTGGGTAGTGCTTTCAATATCAGCTTTTGCCGTTGCTGGTGGCCTTACTTTTGCTAGTGAGGGGCTGACCACACCAGCTTTTGCTGATGGAAATGCATCCACTCAGACTAACAATCAGGTACAAACTTTTAATTATACTGATTTAGCCAAACAAGGAATTGTGAAGACCGATAGCATTACGTGGTCATACCAAGATGGTCAACAAATTCCAACCGGAACTTTTGATTCATTGCGTGGTAATGGTGGTACATCCTCGGTGACTTTTACAATTAATGCCAATACTACTCTCAAGCAAGGCGATACTATTAGCATTCCACTTGCGACTAATATTGATAATCAACCCGGCATGCAGACTTTTAATTTGTCGAATTTTAATAGTCAGGTCATCGAAAGTGCAACAAATACTGTCTTATCCACGAGCGTTTCTTATGATGCGGCCAGTCAAACCATCCAATTACCTTTAAATGGAGCTAGCTTTGACTCGAGTCGTGCGCATCAGATTACTTTGAACTTTAATACGGCTTCCGGACAGATTTTCCCAAAGTCTGCTGGTAATGGAACTGATTTATCCATTAGTGAAACGGTAGCGGACCAAACGCATACTTACTCTTGGGCCGCTCAGCCAACACAACCAGATTATAAAGAAAATAATACGCCGCAGCAGATGAAGGATAATGTTGCTGATGTCAATTCGAACGGTGTTTCAGCACGAACAACGATTACAAATACCGATGGCTTGGCCTTTACTGAACCGGTTATTTTAAATGATGGAAAAGATTATATTCAAACGATTGATATTAAGGCGACAGCCTCTTCCCAGGGAAAGGTGACACCGGTTTATATTGAAGATGGGGGCTATTTCTGGCCTCATTTGGCCTCCGCTAGTGGCTATGGACCCGCGACTGAGACAGCAGGTTGGACCGACCAAGCAGCTAATAATAGTGGCAGCACTTCAAATGCAGTTGGTGGTGCGCAGACTGCTTGGACATCAAAGGCAGACGGTGATCAACCCGCCGCTAACCAATATTCAGTAGTACGTGTATCAGATAATGAATTGAAAGTAATTATCAATTACGGTCCCTCACAGTACTACAAGTTAACAAAAGAACAGTTTGAGCACGTGATTAAGTCTCAGTACGCTAGTGTTTCTGATGATGTGATTGCACAAATGGAAAGTAAGTATGGGGATGGCCAGGGAAATTTTTATTTCCCATTTACTGTTTTAAGTAATTTTAAAGCGATTAATCCTAATAACGACAATCAACAGGTTCGCTACGATATTACTTTTTCTGATAACAAGGGTTTCTATGATAAGAAAACGCCTGTTTACACCAATGCAATTCTACACAATACTGCGAATGGTCAGACGATGGTCACAACTCGTTACGTGGATGAAAGTGGCAATCAATTAGCACCAAATGATGATACCCTTGGCTTTATGACTAAAGATAGCTTTTCGGCAGATAGCTTATCGATTGATGGCTATACTCTAGACGAGAGCAAGCTACCCGAAGGGGCTGTGAAGAATAGTGATGGTTCATACAGTGTCAATGGTACGTATAGCAAGGATGATGCGACGTATACTTATGTTTATAAGGCTAATACGACGAACACGAACCCTACTCCAGATCCATCAACTAGTACCACACCTTCTAATAACGGGGGTGGCTCGGAAAGTGCTAGTGAATCAGCAAGCGCCAGCGCTTCAACAAGTGCAAGTCAATCTGAATCAGCAAGTACCAGCGCATCAACCAGTACGAGCCAGTCTGAGTCAGCTAGTGCCAGTGTATCAACAAGTGCAAGTCAATCTGAATCAGCAAGTACCAGCGCATCAACCAGTACGAGCCAGTCTGAGTCAGCTAGTGCCAGTGCATCAACCAGTGCTAGCCAGTCTGCATCGGCTAGCGCAAGTACTTCAACCAGCACGAGCCAATCTGAATCAGCAAGCGCAAGTACTTCAACCAGCACGAGTCAATCCGAATCAGCAAGCGCAAGTGCTTCAACCAGCACGAACCAGTCTGAATCAGCAAGCACCAGTGCCCCAACCAGTACGAGCCAGTCTGAATCAGTCAGTGCAAGTACCTCAACCAGTACGAGTCAACCTGAATCAGTGAGTGCAGGCACTTCAACCAGTACGAGTCAACCCGAATCAGCGAGCGCAAGTACCTCAACCAGTACGAGTCAACCTGAATCAGTGAGTGCAAGCACTTCAACCAGTACGAGTCAACCTGAATCAGTGAGCGCAAGTATCTCAACCAGTACGAGTCAACCTGGATCAGCGAGTGCCAGTGTTCCAGTACAGACCAGCTCAGTGGCACCGGTGGACAATCCGAGTGCATTAGTCCAACCGGACCAAACAGTGACAGCTGTGACACCTTCATCTGTTTCACGGGCATCATCAGTTTTGCCACAAACAGGCAAGCATCACGAGAGTGATAAGGACGCTTTTGCTTTGGCAGCTTTGGGATTGTCTTCAGCGGTGTATTTGTTCGCACTAGGTAAGAACAAAAAGTGAGATGAGAATATTAAATCAAAAAGAGCACCTGTGCTTTACGGGCGCTCTTTTTGACTGAATCATTATAAAATCAGCTGCCAGCAACCGACCTTGCTTGTCCTCTCGTGGTAGACTGGGTTATACGAACAAGAAGAACATGAGGGTCAAGATGCAAGTTGCTATTTCGTCAGATAATCATTTGGATTTAAATAAGGTTGAAACAGAGTGGGCGTTGGAGCAACAAGCCGCCTATCTGCAAAAAAATCAGATTGCGGTTTATGTCATCGCGGGGGATCTGTTTAATCGCTTTGATAAGACATTAGACTTTGCCCGCGACCTGCAGCGACGGTTAGGGCCGGCCACGGTGATCCGCTTTTTGGCCGGCAATCATGAAATGGGGGCGGGGGTCAGTTACCAGGAGTTGGAAAGTCCGGTGGATGACCTTTATTTCCACCATAAAACGTTGGATATTGGTTCGGCCCGTTTGATTGGCAATAATGGCTGGTATGATTATAGCTTTGACCAAAACCAGCATAGCGTTGCGGAAATCACACGCTTTAAGCGTGAATTTTGGTATGATCGACGGATTGAACAGCCGATGACCGATCCAGAAAGGTTGGCCATTAACTTAAATCAGATGAAACAGGACATCAAAGAAGCAAAGAAGGTGGGGAAAACTCCAATCTTAATTAACCATTTTGCCCAGGAACAGGCCTTTATTGATCAAATGCCGTTTCGCATGGAACGGCTGGATGTGCTGCGGTCCTTTTTAGGCAGTCAGGCCGTTGGTGATTTAGCGGTATCTAATCAGGTTCAGGCTGCCATTTCTGGTCACTTGCACCTTCATGTTCAAGCGTTGCCAATTCAGCGAACGACCTTTTACAATGCCTCGGTTGGTTATCGGACTCGTCGGGTCAAGGAATGGTTTAGTCACGACTTTATGACAGAGTGGCAAAACCGGTTGATTGTTCTCGATGTTTGAGGGCAATCAAAAGATTTCGAAATGAAATGTGGATAAGTATCTCACACACTATGTCGGGCACTACAGTACGAGGTTGTGAAAGGGCTGATTTTTCTAAGCTTTTCCATATCAATCTAAGCTATTAAATAACTGTCGCGGGGCAAGCTGATTTTTAATAATTAATATAGGTAGAAAGTGTTAAAATGAGTTGAGAAACGCTAATAGTTTGACTATCGAAGTATTAACTGTTAGACTGTTTTTATTGTGAATTAAAGTTAACTAGGGCCATTCTCGGCCATTAAGAAAGGAAACCCTAATGCCAGTACTGACTACGACTGAAATTATGGACCTCATTCCAAACCGTTACCCAATCATCTATATGGACTACGTTGAAGAAATGGTTCCTGATGAATCAATTGTTGCTGTTAAAAACGTGACGATTAACGAACAATTCTTCCAAGGACATTTTCCTGGTAACCCAGTGATGCCCGGTGTCTTGATTATTGAGTCATTGGCGCAAGCAGCGTCAATCTTGATTTTGTCATCACCACAATTTAAGGGCAAGACAGCCTACATGACAGGTATCAATGATGCCAAGTTCAAGAAGATGGTTGTTCCTGGTGATGTTTTGAAGCTACACGTTACATTTGGCAAAGTTCGAGAGAACATGGGGACCGTTATGGTCACGGCTAAGGTCAATGATAAGGTCGCAACCAGCGCGGAACTAATGTTCGTGGTGGCACCTGATGAGCAAAACTGAGCTGGCTAACCAGCAGGTCAACGTCAAGCAAATCAATCGTGATTTGATGGAGATGTTTGCCAATGTTGTTTGGGTGGAAGAATACGAACTCAAACAGAGCCCTTTTTCGGCTTTGACGGTCAAAGAAGTGCATACGATTTATGCGATTTCCATGTACGAGGAAAAAACAGCCTCGCAGGTGGCAAAGGCTGTTCACCTAAGCCCAAGTGCGATGACCACGGCCATCGATCGCTTAGTGGATAAGGGGTATGTCGAACGCCGTCGGTCAAAGGAAGATAAGCGGGTGGTGAAATTAGGTTTAACCCATCAAGGGCGAATCTTATACCGGGCGCACCAAGCGCTTCATTTTAAGGTGACCAAAGCTTTGTTGGACGATATGTCCAATGAAGAGGCACTAGCGATGGAACGAGCGGTACATAACTTACAAGCTTATTTGAAGGCCTTAATTGATAGTTAGTCGAACGGGATTGTGAAAAATTATGGAAAACATTAAGATTGTTACCACGGCCATGCAAGTGCCAGAACGAGTGGTAACAAATGATGACTTGACGGAATTGATGGATACCAGTGATGAGTGGATTTATCCACGAACTGGTATTCACCAACGCCACGTTGTGACAACTGAGAATACATCAGATCTGGCAACCAGTGTTGCCAAAAAGTTATTGGAACAATCAGGTTGGGATGCCGCTGATTTGGACTTTATTATCGTGGGGACCATGTCACCCGATGCCCTTTCTCCCCATACAGCTGCGATTGTGCAGGGAAATATCGAAGCACCAAACGCTTTTGCCTTTGATTTGAATGCGGCTTGTTCCGGCTTTGTTTACGGTATGTCCGTTGCCTCTTCTTTCCTTTCATCTGGTCGTTATCAGAAGGGGATGTTTATTGGAGCGGAAGTGCTGTCAAAGCTGGTTGACTGGAAAGACCGGACTGTTTCTGTCTTGTTCGGAGATGGCGCTGGTGGCGTTTTGCTTGAGAAGACGGATGAACCGGTTGGTTTGATTGCAGAAGAATTGCAGTCGTTTGGTGACCGCGGTCAAGCAATCTTGACTGGCCGCTTTGCCAACAAGAATGCCTTTGCTGGTGAAATTTCACCACTCGATCCATACTTCCACCAGGACGGTCGGAGCGTTTATAGCTTTGCCACGCGTGAAGTGCCCAAGGTGATGCAGAAGGCTTTGGAAAAGGCTGGACTTGAGGCCGACGACGTTGACTTTTACCTGGCCCACCAGGCAAA
Organism: Fructobacillus tropaeoli; assembly: GCF_016860625.1. Classification (NCBI taxonomy): domain Bacteria; kingdom Bacillati; phylum Bacillota; class Bacilli; order Lactobacillales; family Lactobacillaceae; genus Fructobacillus; species Fructobacillus tropaeoli. The sequence continues at coordinate 123,252 of NZ_BOJU01000003.1, read as the reverse complement.
CAAGCGTATTGTGGAATCCATGGCAAAGAACTTTGGCCAATCAATGGACAAGTTCCCAACGAACATGGAAGAATATGGCAACACATCCGCCGGTTCAACGGCCATCCTGCTCGACGAATTGCGTCGCAGTGGTCAGATTAAGCCCGGCATGAAGATTGCCTTTGTCGGCTTTGGCGGCGGTCTTGCGATTGGTGTCCAAATTTGGCAACTTTAATTAAAAAATAAAAAATCAGAATTGCGGTGTAGTAGACTGCACCGTAAAAATCCAACGTATTGCAATACGAACATCTATATAGGAGAGCATGCTCATGACTAACGAAGAAATTTTTGACAAGGTTAAGGAAATTTTGATCGACCAATTCGATTTGGAAGATTCAGAAGTTTCATTGACTACTAACATGACTGATGACATCGATGCTGATTCATTGGACTTGTTCGAAGTTTTGAACCGTGTCGAAGACGACTTCGACATCAAGTTGGAAGAAACTGAAGAAGTTAAGACTGTTCAAGACTTGGTTAACAAGATCAAGGACCAACTTGACAAGAAGTAAGCATCAAGCGGTTTTTAACCGCATACATACAGATAGATAAAATAAAGAGGCAGAGATTATGACATTTAAAATTGACAACCCCATTTTTGATAAATTAGGGATGAAGTACCCAATCGTTGAAGGTGGGATGACTTGGGCCGGTACAGGTGCCTTAGCTGCCGCTGTATCTGAAGCAGGTGGACTTGGTTTCATTGGAACTGGTTACTGGCATGGTGACGAAGTTCGTCGTGAAGTTCGTCGTGCCAAGGAATTAACGGATAAGCCTTTTGGGGTCAACGTGATGTTGATGTCTCGTCACATTCGCGAAGTCTTCGATGTCATTTTGGAAGAAGGCGTGAAGGTTGTGGCAACCGGTGCCGGTGATCCATCACCATTCTTGGAAGAATTGCATGCTGCAGGCGTAACGGTTATCCCTGTTGTGCCATCCGTTTCAATGGCGAAGATGATGCAACGTAAGGGTGTTGATGCCGTGGTTGCTGAAGGAATGGAATCAGGTGGCCACATTGGTCAAATGACAACGATGGCTTTGGTGCCACAAGTTGTTGATGCCGTTGATATTCCCGTTATTGCCGCTGGTGGAATCGGTGATGGTCGCGGTGTTGCCGCTGCCTTTGCCTTGGGTGCCTCAGGGGTCCAAATGGGAACTCGTTTCTTGACGGCGACTGAATCTGAAGTCCACCCAAACTACAAGGCCAAGGTCTTGAAGGCCCGTGATATTGATACGATTATCACTGGTAATATTGTTGGTTCACGTGTCCGTGTCTTGAAGAACAAGATGGCCAAGGAATACGTGAAGCGCGAAGTAGAAGAAATCGGTAAGCCAGAACCTGATTACGAAACAGTTGAAAAGCTTGAATCAGGAACCTTGCGTGCTGCCGTTGTCGATGGTGACAAGAACGGTGGGGCCTTCATGGCTGGTCAAATTTCAGGAATGGTCAATGACGAAAAGCCTGTTGCTGAAATCTTGGCTGAAATTTGGGCACAAGCAACGGACATCATGGGCATTGAAAACAAGGCAAAATAAGCGAGGTTTCTAATGAAAGTAGGACTGCTATTCAACGGTCAGGGATCACAGCAAGCGGGCATGGGGACTGACCTCTATGAAAACTTGCCAGGCTACAAGGCTTATATTGATAAGGCTTCTGCCATCTTGGGCTATGACTTAAACGAGTTAGACCAAGACGAAGAAAAAATTCGGCAAACACAGTATGCACAACCAGCCATCGTGGCGATGGATGCGGCCTTAGCTGCTTCATTAAAGGATGCGGGCTTAACGGATGTTGTTGCTGGTTTGGGTCTTTCCTTGGGTGAATATCCAGCCTTAGTGGCCAATGGTATCCTGACTTTTGAGCAGGCGATTGCCTTGGTTAAAGACCGTGGGCAATACATGCAAGAGGTCGGCGATCAGAACCCCGGCAAGATGGTTGCGGTTTTGGATGATAACCAAGACATGATTGTTGAGGTTGTTGAAGGTTTGCAAAAGCAGGGCCTACAAGTTTACCCAGCTAATTTTAATACCTTTTCACAACTGGTTATCGGCGGTGTCAAAGCCGATGTTGACCAGGCTGTTGAGGCATTAACGGAAGCCGGCGTGAAAAAGCAGGTCGAGTTGCCAGTTGTTGGTGCCTTCCACACGCCATTGCTAAATGAAGCCTCTGAAAAGATGGCCACGCGCTTGGCAGGAGAAGAATTTGGTGCAGGGGTTTATCCTGTTTATTCCAACACGACGAAGCAAGCCTTTACAGCTGAAACAGTCAAGGATACCTTGACGAAGCAGATTGTTTCGCCAACCTACTTTGCACAATGCTTGCAGGAGATGGTGGATGCCGGAGTTGATACTTTGGTTGAAATTGGTCCTGCTGCCACGCTCGTTAAATTTGCAAAGAAAATTGCGCCAAAGGATGTTACCAAGTACACGGTGACGGACTTTGCTTCCTATCAAAAAGTCGTTGATGCGATCAACGCAGAGAAAGGATAAGAATCCATGGACTTTACTAATCAAACCGTTTTGGTAACTGGGTCATCACGAGGAATCGGCTTAGCCGTTGCTCACGCCTTTGATAATGCGGGTGCCCGCGTGATCTTGCATGGTCGTTCTGCTATTAAAGAAGAAGTCATCAACTCCTTCAAGCAAAAGCCAATGACGTTGCAGTTTGACGTTGCTGATGCCGAAACGGTCGAAGCAACTTTCAAAGACTTGTACAAGCAAGAAGGCTTTGAAGGCATTGATATCTTGGTGAACAACGCCGGGATTACCAAGGACCAGTTAGTAATGGGGATGAGCCCAGCTGATTTTGCCCAGGTTGTGAACACCAACTTGAACGGAACGTTCAACGTGACGCAACCCGTCTTCAAGAAGATGATTCGACAAAAGCATGGTGTGATTTTGAACATGGCTTCTGTTGTTGGTCAAATGGGCAATGTTGGTCAGGCCAATTATGCCGCCTCAAAGGCTGGTATCATCGGTTTGACAAAGTCTTTGGCTAAGGAAGGGGCGAAGCGCAATATCCGCGTAAACGCCATCGCCCCTGGGATGATTATTTCGGATATGACGGATGCCTTGTCAGACAAGGCGCGTGAAGCCATTTTGAATGAAATTCCTTTGTCACGGTTTGGTTCAATCGATGATGTGGCCGATGTTGCGCTATTCTTAGCCGGCAACGACTACATGACTGGACAAACGATTACCGTTGACGGTGGCCTTTATATTTAATAAGCATCGTTCATTTTAAGTTACTTAGATTAGAAAGGAAGCGGCAATGACACGAGTCGTAATTACTGGGATGGGGGCTGTTACCCCATTAGGAAACGATACAAAGACCTTCTTGGATGGCCTTTTTGATGAAAAATTAGGAATTAAGCCAATCACGAAGTTTGATGCAACTGAAACTGGTATTTCAGTTGCCGGACAAGTTGACGGTTTTGATCCAGCTTTGCGCGTTGGAAAGCGTGATGCACGTAAGTTGGACTTGTTCTCACAGTATGCTATCGATGCTTCTTACCAAGCCTTGGACCAAGCAGGTTTGTTGCCTGATGAAGGTTCAGAAGCAAAGTCAAAGGTTACTAATTCAGAACGTTTTGGTGTTATCTTGGGAAATGGAATTGGTGGTTTGACAACTATCCAAGAACAAGTGATTAAGATGCACGAAAAGGGACCACAACGCGTTTCACCATTGTTCGTCCCTGAATCAATTCCGAACATGGTTTCAGGAAACGTTTCATTGCGCTTTGGTGCTCGTGGCGTGAACTTCACAGTCGTAACGGCTTGTGCCTCAGCTACGAACGCCATTGGTGAAGCCTTCTGGCGTATCCAATCGGGTCGTGAAGACGTGATGTTGACTGGTGGTTCAGAAGCGACTGTCAACGAAATTGGAATTGCTGGTTTCGCCGCTTTGACTGCTTTGTCAAAGGAAGAAGACCCTGCACAAGCTTCAAAGCCATTTGACAAGAACCGTCACGGTTTTGTTTTGGGTGAAGGTTCAGGAATCCTTGTATTGGAGTCCTTGGAACATGCTGAAGCTCGTGGTGCCAACATCTTAGCCGAAGTGGTTGGTTATGGTGCATCATCAGATGCTTACCACATGACTTCTCCTGCCCCTGACGGTGAAGGAGCTGCTCGGGCAATGAAGGCAGCCTTGAAGGATGCTGATATCAAGCCAGAAGACGTTACTTATTTGAACGCCCACGGTACTGCTACCGGTGCAAACGATTCAGGTGAAGCCGAAGCTGTTGCTTCTGTCTTTGGTCCAAACTCTGTATTGGTTTCATCAACGAAGGGAATGACTGGTCACCTTTTGGGTGCCGCTGGTGCCATCGAAGCCGTTGCTTCTGTTGGTGCTATCGACCGTGGTCAATTGCCAGTTAACGTTGGCTTTGATGAACCTGATGAGCACACAAAGTTGGTGAACTTGGTTAACGAAACGAACAAGAATACGGCTCCTGAATATGTTTTGTCTGCTAACTACGGTTTTGGTGGTCATAACGCAGCTGTTGTCTTCAAGAAGTGGTAAGAGGGAAGTTCAATAATGAATTTAAATGTCAAAGAAATTCGTGAATTGATGGCAGACTTGGAAAAGTCTACCCTGCGCGATGTTTACATCCAAGATGGTGAATTTTCATTGCACTTGTCTAAGAACGAACAGGTTCAAGGCGGTAACACACCAGCGCCAGTAGCGCCAAGTGCACCCGCAGCACAACCTGTTGTGAATCAAGCGCCAGCAGCTCAGGCCGCTGCACCTGAAGTAGCTGCACCAGCAGCCGCTGGAAAAGAAATCAAGGCACCAATGGTCGGAACGGTTTATCTCCAACCAAAGCCAGGTGAACCAAACTTTAAGAATGTTGGCGACCACGTCGAAAAGGGCGAAACGGTTGCTATCATTGAAGCCATGAAGTTGATGACTGAAATCAAGTCAGACGTTTCTGGTACCATTGCTGAAGTTTTGGTTGATAACGAAGAAGTGGTTGATTTTGATAAGCCACTTTATCGTGTCACAACTGATTAAGAGATTAGACGGCTATTTCGGCCGATCGTCTTGTCCAAGCATTGCTTGGATATACATAGACAGCTAAAAGGAGAAGAGCTATGACCCAATTGAACACAAAGGAAATTCAAGAAATTCTTCCACATCGTTACCCAATGTTGATGTTGGACACGGTTGAGGAATTAGTACCTGGTGAGCGCTGTGTGGCCATCAAGAACATTTCCATTAACGAAGAAATCTTCCAAGGACACTTCCCTGGTAACCCAACTTTCCCAGGTGCTTTGACCGTTGAAGCATTGGCCCAAGCTGGTGCTGTTGCTTTGCTTTCAATGCCCGAGTTCAAGGGTAAGACAGCTTACTTTGGCGGCATTAAGAAGGCTCGCTACCGTCAAATGGTTCGTCCTGGTGACCAATTGCGCTTAGAAGTCGTTTTGGATCGCTTGCGTGGCCCTGTTGGTTCAGGAAAAGGAATTGCCTGGGTGAATGGTAAGAAGGCTACAACCGCTGAATTGACATTTATTGTTGGAGATTAAGATGTTTAAAAAAGTATTGGTAGCCAATCGTGGCGAAATCGCCGTGCGGATTATCCGGACGTTGAAGGAAATGGGCATCCAAACGGTTGCGATTTATTCAACGGCTGACAAGGATTCTTTGCACGTTCAAGTAGCAGACGAGGCCATCTGTGTTGGTGGCCCAAAGCCTGCTGATTCTTACCTAAACATGAAAAATGTTGTGACAGCAGCCCTATTAACGGGTGCTGAAGCAATTCACCCAGGTTATGGGTTCTTATCAGAAAACGCTCTATTTGCCGAAATGGTCGGGGATGTCAACATTAAGTGGATTGGCCCTCGTCCTGAAACAATCGATTTGATGGGAAACAAGGAACATGCTCGAGCAGAAATGACGAAGGCAGGCGTTCCGGTAATCCCTGGCTCTGATGGTTATATTCATAACGTCGACGAAGCCATTGAGGTTTCAAAAAAGACGGGATTCCCATTGTTGCTGAAGGCTGCTGCCGGTGGTGGTGGTAAGGGAATGCGCTTTGTTTACTCAGAGGGTGAACTAGCAGAAAACTTTATCAATGCCCAAAGCGAAGCGCAGTTGTCATATGGCGATGACCATATGTACATCGAAAAGGTGATGACGGATGTCCGCCATATCGAAATGCAAGTGATTCGCGATCAATTTGGTAACGTGATTTGCTTGCCAGAACGAAACTGTTCTTTGCAACGTCGGAATCAAAAGGTGATGGAAGAATCACCAGCCGCTTCCGTGACACCAACAATGCGTGAAGAGCTGATGGACATTGTCACGAAGGCTGTGAACGCGATTGATTATGAAAATACTGGAACGATTGAATTTCTTCAAGACCAAGAAGGTAAGTTCTACTTCATGGAAATGAACACTCGAATTCAGGTTGAGCACCCAGTCACTGAAATGGTGACGGGCTTGGATTTGGTTCGCTTGCAGGTCGAAGTGGCTGCCGGTGAAGAACTGAAGTTAAATCAAGCTGATGTTCAAATCAGTGGTCACGCCGTTGAAATGCGGTTGACGGCTGAAAAGCCAGAAGCTAATTTTGCCCCTAGTGCTGGAAAAGTTGACTTTGTCTTCTTGCCAACTGGTGGACCAGGGGTTCGAATCGATTCAGCCCTTTACAATGGCGACACCATCCAGCCGTTCTATGATTCAATGATTGCGAAGCTGATTGCCCATGATGAAACGCGTGGGGAAGCCTTAGCTAAGTTGGAACGAATGGTGGATGAAACTTCCTTAGTGGGTGTTTCCACATCACAGACTTTCCAAAAGGCCTTGTTGCTGGATGAAAACGTCTTGACAGATAACTTTGGAACGAAGTATCTTGAAGATACGTTTATGCCAAAGTGGGAAGAAAAACTGGCTAAACAAGCTGGTGAATAAATTTCTTGACGAAAGCCGCCTTTGAGCGGCTTTCACTTGCTTAAGAAACATTAGACCCAAACAGTGATGAGGGGGAGAGGGCGTAGCCCAAAATAATATGGATTTATTTAATTCAAAAAAACCTGAACAAAATAAGATTAAGGTGACCGATGCCATTAAGGATCGGATTCCTGACGGCCTCTTTCTGGCTTGCCCATACTGTGGCGAACAGATTTACAACAAGGAGCTGGGACCATACCGCGTTTGTCCAAAGTGTAATTACGGTTTCCGTTTGCAGGCACACGAACGGGTTGCCTTATTGACGGAAGACTTTGTCGAGATGAACGCTGACTTGACGATTGATCATTCTGATTTCCCTGGTTATGAGGAAAAATTAGCCCGGGCTAAGAAGCAAACTGAGATGAACGAGTCCGTTTTGACTGGGACGGCCACGATTGAAGGCGAAAAGGTTGCCCTGGGCATCATGGATGCTTACTTTATGATGGCCTCACTGGGCTCAATGACCGGTGAAAAGATTACCCGCCTCTTCGAGTACGCTACAGAGAACCGCTTGCCAGTCGTGATGTTTACGGCTTCTGGTGGGGCGCGGATGCAAGAAGGAATTAATTCTTTGATGCAGATGGCTAAGGTATCGGCTGCAGTTGCCGCACACCAGGAAGCTGGTTTGTTGTACTTAGTGGTGCTGACCGACCCAACGACCGGTGGTGTGACTGCTTCCTTTGCAATGCAGGGTGACGTCACGTTGGCCGAACCACACGCTTTGGTTGGCTTTGCTGGTGCTCGTGTGATTGAATCAACGATTCATGAAAAGTTACCAAAGGACTTCCAACGAGTGGAGACGCTCTTGGAGAACGGCTTTGTCGACAAGATTGTTCCTCGTCAAGACATGGCTGACATGATTGCTAATATTGTGTCATTACACCAACAGGAGGCTGAATAATGTTCGAATTTATCAAAACATTGTTTAAAAAAGAAATCGATCCAGCTGAAGTGGTGAAGAAGTCCCGCGAAGACCGCTTTATGGCGCGCGAATTAATCAATGGCATCTTTGATGATTTCATTGAATTACATGGCGACCGTCTTTATGGCGATGACAAATCAGTTATCGGTGGTTTGGCACGATTAAACGGCCAGCCTGTTACTGTGATTGCCATTGATAAGGGAACGGACATCAACGATAAGTTGTCCAAGCGGAACGGCTCACCCCAACCTTGGGGCTACCGGAAAGCGCAACGATTGATGGAACAAGCAGCAAAGTTCCACCGCCCAATTGTGACCTTTGTCAACACGCCTGGTGCCTTTCCTGGTAAGGACGCTGAAGCCTTGGGTCAAGGGGAAGCAATTGCTCAGTCAATTCTGAAGTCAATGAAGTTGCCTGTTCCAATTATCTCGATCATTTATGGTGAAGGTGGTTCAGGTGGTGCCTTGGCATTGGCTACGGCTGACCAAGTGTGGATGTTTGAAAATGCCACATACTCAATTTTGTCACCCGAAGGCTTTGCTTCGATTTTGTGGAAGGATGCCAAGCGAGCAAATGAAGCTGCTGGCATTATGGGCTTGACGGCTGCTGATTTGATGAAGGAAAACGTGATTGACCTGGTGATTCCAGAAGGTCATAATCATGGCAAGATTTTCAACGGCATGAAGGAAAAGTTGTCGAGTGAAATTCAGGAGTTGCAGACATTGTCTGACGACGAGTTGATTCAACAACGACGGAAGCGTTTTCGGGCTTTCTAAATAAAAAATAAAACGCCTGTAATGGGAAATTTGTCGCGAGAAAGAGAAGCGATGTTTAATTTCTGGTTACGGCGTTTTTTATGTAAACTAATCAGCCTGGTACTATCAGTACTGGGCTTTTTTACTGGGATGGTCCTGATTTGAATCAATATTAGCTTAACCGATTACAACATTAGTTAATGAAAGTCCAAATAATCAGAAGGACAATTTTTGGCCTAAAATGCAAGTTAGAATACATCTTTATTAAAAGTAATTGAAAAGAAATGTAATTGAAATAGAGAAATAAAAATGTTAGTATTTTCCCGAAAGGGAGAATGAGCTATGAACAAAAAGCAAACATACAAATTATATAAGGCTAAGAAATTATGGGTAACAGCTTTAGCGGGTGTTAGCATGGTGGCTGTAGAAGGTGCTCACCAGCAGGCTCAAGCCGATGATGTTTCTAGTTCTCAAACAACAGAAAAAACAACAAATACAAATGAGTCAGCAAGTCAACAAAGTCAGACTGCCAGTTCACAGATAACAAATAATCAGAGTACAGGTAGCCAAAGCTCGGTAGCGCAGGGACTAAATCCTCAGAGTACTGCTGCTCAAGGATTAAATCCGGCAAGCACGACTAGTCAAAGTGCGGCATCACAAAGTGCCAGTACACAACAAACGTCAGCTAGTGCTAGTGGCCAAAGCAAGCAGCAAACGGCGACGTCACAGGAGACAACGACTGCTCAAAATCAGAACCAGGCTGCAAATAATACAAGCAGTTCGACAGCCAATAATAATCAGTCACAAAGTACCAGTGCTGGAAGTGGCACGCAATCGCAAAGTACTAGCACTAGTAGCGCTACTCAGTCACAAAGCCAGAAAACTGGAAGCACTACTGATTCAAGTACTGCTGGTTCCAGCACTACCGATGCAACTAGTGGCAGCAATCAAGGTAGCCAGAGTCAAGCTACAGAACAAACACTGGATTTGCGCGAAGCGACGGATTCTGCAACGAGTGATGCTGCCTTATTGGGTGCTAATTTAACTCAAGGCACAACTCAACCAGTAACCAATGACAATTTGTCAGTGACAGTTACTAAGGATAATTTTTTGCAGTGGTTTAAATTGGGTGGCGATACAACTTATGATGCCAGCACAAATACTGCTACTTTAACACCAGATATAGGTGGCGTTGAGGGAAACATCACGCTGAAAACTAAGATTAATGCCAATGACGCTTTCGTGTTGCACGGAACAATTAATCTTGGAAGCAAATTACAGGATGCTCAAGGTGCCGATGGCATTGGAATTGCCTTCCATCATGGAACTGTTGGGGAAATCGGTTCATTAGGTGGTGGTATTAGCGTATTGGGCCTACCAACCTCATCCGGTTATGTTTTTGATACCTGGCCAATTGATGGTGGCGATCACTACGACGGCAAGGATTCTTATGTTTCTGGTTTTCATAGCGATGTGGACCAAAAGGGGCAAGATAGTAATATTCGTTACGATGGCGGCTTTTTGGACTTGGATCCTACTAAATATCCAGTAGCTGGTAAAGCAATGCCATTTACAGTGACCTATGATGGGAATGGACACATGGGACTGGATTACCTGGGCCATACATTTTCCATTCCGGTCACCGATCCTCAGGACCCATTGGCTTTATCGATTGGAGCATCAACTGGACTAGACAGCAACTTGCAAACTGTTTCGGTTGACTCATTTACCTTTGACCCAGCGCAGAATAACACGATTTCGCGAACCATTAACTACGTTGATAAAAGTGGCAATAAGATTGCCTCATCAACCGTTCAGTCGGCCATTTATCGCCGTCAAGGAACATTGGTCAATGGCCAACCTACTTATACGGATTGGCAGCTGGCCAGTGGAGCTAATAGTAATAACTTTGCTGCAGTAACGGCACCAACCATTGCTGGCTATACCATTGAAGGCAGTCAACCAACTTATTTTGACTCAACGACGGTTAATAATGATTCTGGTCAACTTGCCTACAACGTTGTTTATGATAAAGTTCTTGGTCAAGCAACATTGAACGTCCAAGACAGCACGATTGTTGCTGGTCCTACGGCGCAATGGTCCGCTAGCCAAAACTTTTTGAGTGCGGTGGATCAAAATGGATCAGCCGTTGATTTGAGTAAAGTTCAGGTTAGTGGTTCGGTGAAGACTACAGACCCAGGAACCTATCCAATTACTTATACTTATACTGATACGAGTGGCAAAGCTGTTACAAAGACGGCCAATGTGACCGTGGTGCCAAGTCAGAGTAGTTTGAAGGCCAAGGACAGTACGATTTTAGTCAACTCGAAGTGGAATACGAGTGACAACGTTGTTAGTGCTACTGATGAAAACGGCAACATTCTTGATTTGAGCAAGGTTCAAGTTTCGGGCAATGTTGATACCAGCACACCGGGGGTATACCCAGTTACCTATAGCTATACGGATGCTAGTGGCAATCAGCATACGCAACCAGTGATGGTAACGGTTATTAATAGTCAGAGTACTTTGACCGTTAAGGATAGCACTATTTTTGTTAATGATAGTTGGAAACCAGCTGATAATGTGACGGCTGCTAAGGATGAATACGGTAATCCGGTTGATATTAGCAAAATCAGTGTTTCTGGTGATGTCAATACCAGTAAAGCAGGCGTTTACCCAGTTACTTATAGTTATACGGATGGTCAAGGAAAATCCTTCAACGTTGTCGCAAAGGTTACCGTTAAGGATAATCAGACACAGTTGCAAGGAAAAGACAGTACTCTGATTGCCGGACTAAAGACAACTTGGCAGCCAAGTGATAATTTGCAAACGGCAACTGATGTTGACGGAAAGCCACTGTCGATTGACCAAATTCAGGTTTCGGGCAGCGTTAATCCGCAAAAAGCTGGTACTTACCAAGTCACATATAGCTATACTGATCAGCAAGGGCACTATCATAGTACTCCTGCCACGATCACTGTGTTGGCTAGCCAAGGTAGTATCAATGCCGCTGATAGTACGATTGTTGCCGGCCCTAAGGCTCAGTGGTCAGCAAAAGATAATTTCTTGACTGCTACTGATGAACACGGTGACCCTGTTGATTTTTCTCAAGTTCAAACATCAGGAACTGTCAATACCTCGACTCCAGGGGTTTATCCAATCACTTATACTTACACGGACAGCCAGGGGACTCCTTTTACAAAGACAATTAACGTGACAGTTGTTGCCAGCAAGGAAGGGGTGGTGACCAAGGATGAGACTCTGATTGCCGGCCCAAAAACTCAGTGGCAATCTACAGATGATTTTGTGTCAGCCGCTGACGCCGATGGTAATTCTGTTGACTTGAGTCAGGTAGCTGTGAACACTAACGTGGACACAAATAAACCCGGTAAGTATACCGTTACCTATACTTACACGGATAAATCAGGTAATGCGATTCCAGCAACTGCTGAAGTGACGGTTCTAAAGAGTAAGGCCGCTGTTGACACTCAGGACAGCACCTTAGTTGCTGGTCCGAACACGACGTGGTCGTCCAAGGATAACATTGCTGATTTGCTTGATGAATATGGCAATAGCATCGACCCTAGCCAAGCATCGGTTTCTGGTAGTGTCAATCCACAAAAGCCAGGAACTTACTCGGTAACCTACTCTTACACCGATGGTCAGGGAAATCTAGTTTCGAATGTGGCAACGATTACAGTCGTTGCTAGCCAGGGAAGCTTGACGACTCAAACGGTTAACTTAGTGGCTGGCCCACAAACACAGTGGTATAAGCAACAGAATTTGAAGAGTGCCACTGACGAAAACGGTCATCCTGTTAATATTAATCAGATCACTGTGACGGGAACGGTTAATCCACATCAGGCAGGCACGTACCCACTTACTTACTCATATACCGATGATCAGGGAAATACTTATACTCAGCCGACGGAAGTTATCGTTGCTGCTAGCCAAGCAGCCATCACAACCAGTAATGAAACAATCGTTGCTGGTCCGCAAAGCCGCTGGTCATCTTATGACAATATGGTCAAAGCAGTTGATGAAAATGGAAATCCGCTTAGTGATAATCAGGTTACAGTGACCGGTCAAGCAAATCCATCAAAGATCGGTACCTATACTATTACGTACTCCTATACTGATGGTCAGGGGAATCCGATTACGCAACCGGCAACAGTGACGGTTGTTCAAAGCCAGGCAAGTATTTCAACGACGGATAGCACCCTAATCGCTGGACCGAATACGAAATGGAATCCGGCAAATAATTTTGCGGGTGCTAAAGATGAAAATGGTCAGTCGGTTAGTTATGGTAGCCAAATCAGTACAAATAGTGGTGTTGATACTGAGAAGCCCAATACTTATTTGGTAACTTATAGCTACCAAGATGAAGCGGGAAATACAGTCTCAAGTACAGCCAAGATTACGGTTGTTGCTAGCCAAGGCGGTGTAGCAGCTAAAGATAGTACTTTGATTGCTGGTCCAAATACGAAGTGGACGGCAGCGGATAACTTCTCCGGCGCAACAGACGAAGATGGCAAGTCAGTCGACTTGAGTAAGGTAACGGTTGATGGCAGTGTTGACCCAACTACGCCAGGCACTTATCCTGTTACCTACTCATACACCGATGCCCAAGGTAACCCTTATTCTCAAAAGGTGACTGTAACGGTCAACCCAAGTAAGGGTGGTGTGGCAGCCAAAGATAGTACCTTGATTGCTGGTCCAAATACGAAGTGGACAGCAGCGGATAACTTCTCCGGCGCAACAGACGAAGATGGCAAGCCAGTAGACTTGAGTAAGGTAACGGTTGATGGCGGTGTTGATCCAACCAAGGCCGGTTCATATCCTGTTACGTATTCCTACACCGGTGCCCAAGGTAACCCTTATTCTCAAAAGGTAACCGTCACGGTCAACCCAAGTAAGGGTGGTGTGGCAGCTAAAGATAGTACGTTGATTGCTGGTCCAAATACAAAGTGGACAGCAGCGGATAACTTCTCCGGCGCAACAGACGAAAATGGCCAACCATTGGACTTAAGTAAGGTGACAGTTGATGGCAGTGTTGATCCAACCAAGGCTGGTTCATATCCAGTTACCTACTCATACACTGACGCTCAAGGTAACCCTTATTCTCAAAAGGTAACCATCACGGTCAACCCAAGTAGGGGCGGTGTAGCAGCTAAGGACAGCACCTTGATTGCCGGCCCAAATACGAAGTGGACAGCAGCGGATAACTTTACCAGTGCTACAGACGAAAATGGTAAGCCAGTCGACTTCAGTAAGGTAACGGTTGATGGCAGTGTTTATCCAACCAAGGCAGGCTCATATCCTGTTACGTATTCCTACACTGATGCCCAAGGTAACCCTTATTCTCAAAAGGTAACCGTCACGGTTAATCCAAGTAAGGGTGGTGTAGCAGCCAAAGACAGTACCTTGATTGCCGGCCCAAATACGAAGTGGACAGCAGCGGATAACTTTACCAGTGCTACAGACGAAAATGGAAATCCAGTGGATTTGAGTAAGGTAACGGTTGATGGCAGTGTTAATCCAAATAAGGCTGGTTCATACCCTGTTACGTATTCCTACACTGATGCGCAAGGTAACCCTTATTCTCAAAAGGTAACCGTCACGGTCAACCCAAGTAAGGGTGGTGTGGCAGCTAAAGGCAGTACCTTGATTGCCGGACCAAACACGAAGTGGACAGCAGCGGATAACTTCTCCGGCGCAACAGACGAAAATGGAAATCCAGTGGATTTGAGTAAAGTGACAGTCGACGGTAAGGTTGACCCAACTACGCCAGGTACTTATCCTGTTACTTATTCCTGCACTGATGCCCAAGGTAATCCATACTCTCAAAAGATCACGGTCACTGTTGTCTCAAGTAAGGACAGCATCACGATGAAAGATAGTACGTTAATTGCCGGCCCAAACACGAGGTGGACACCAGCAGACAACTTCTCTGGTGCTACTGATGCAAACGGTCAACCAATTGATTTGTCAAAGATCACCGTGACGGGTCATGTGGACACGACGAAGCCTGGTACCTATCCTGTTACTTATTCTTACACGGATGAAACTGGTAACCACTATTCAAAGACTGTGACAGTCACCGTTAACTCAAGTAAGGGCAGTTTAACTGCTAAAGATAGTACCTTGATTGCTGGTCCTGATACAAAGTGGACACCAGCGGATAATTTCTCGGGTGCAACGGATGAAAATGGCCAACCAGTGGATTTGAGTAAGGTAACGGTTGATGGCACAGTTGATACAACTAAGCCAGGTTCATACCCAATTACTTACACTTATACTGATGGCGAAGGAAATACTCATTCTCAGAAGGTAACAGTAACGGTCAATCCAAGCAAGGGTAGTTTAACGGCTAAAGATAGTACCTTGATTGCTGGTCCTGATACAAAGTGGACACCAGCAGACAACTTCTCGGGTGCAACGGATGAAAATGGCCAGCCAGTGGATTTGAGCAAGGTAACGGTCGATGGTAAAGTTGACCCAACTACGCCAGGCACTTACCCTGTCACTTATTCATACACCGATGCCCAAGGTAATAAACAGTCTCAAACAGCGACAATTACTGTTGTAGCAAGTAAGGATAGTATCACTATTAAGGGTGGTAATTTGATTGCTGGACCAAGTACAAAATGGACCCCAGCAGATAGTTTCTCTGGTGCTACTGATGCAAACGGTCAACCAATTGATTTGACAAAGATTACCGTGACAGGTCATGTAGATACGACGAAGCCAGGCACTTATCCAGTAACTTATTCTTACACGGATGAGACTGGTAACCACTATTCAAAGACCGTGACAATAACTGTTACGCAAAGTAAGGGTGGTATTACCACTAAGGATAGCCATATTACCGTTGCTCCAAATACAAATTGGTCACCAGCAGATGGATTCTCTGGCGCAACTGATGAAAATGGTCAACCTGTTGGCTTTAGTAAAATTAAGGTAACAGGTCAGGTAGATACAACGAAGCCAGGCACTTATCCTGTAACTTATTCTTATACGGATGGTAGCGGTAATATTTACACTCAGACCGTGACAGTAACTGTGACAAGTGGTAATGACACGACATCAAATACAAATCAGGGTTCGAAAACGACGCCAAGTAGTAGTGGTCAGTCAACAACTCAGGGTTCAGAAAAGACGCCAAGTAGTAGTGGTCAGTCAACAACTCAGGGTTCAGAAACGACGCCAAGCAACAGTGGTCAGTCAACGACTCAGAAATCAGAAACAAGTTCGACGATTGCCACACCTAGTCAGGTCAACACATCTGACAGTTTGGTAAACGCAACACCAAAAGCAACCAGTGTATTACCACAGACTGGTAATCATCAAGCAAAGTCAACGGGTCAAAAAGCGCTTGAAATTGGATTAATTTCGGCTACCTTTGGACTGATTTTACTGATGAAGCGCAACAAGAAAAACGGAAATGACTGATACTCGATGAAGTTTTTGCTATAATGGAAGCTGAGGGATTTTCCTCAGCTTTTTGTTTTGGGCTCGTCTTGGAATTCGACAGGCTGTTACGAGCATTAGCTGCATTCCGCCATCCGGGCGTAAAGCGGGCAGACATTTAACTGCAAAAAACAATAACTCTTACGCTGTCGCTGCCTAAAAACCAGTGATTCGTAGCCAAGATTGTTAGGCTGACATGGTGGTCTTGGTTTAATAAATGGTCAGATCGGCTTAATGGTGATGCCTGCACGGTTAAGTTTAAATCAATTAGGTTCCCAGTCAGAGTTAAGTTCTGGACAATGACTGCTTTGGCTGTGGTATTAATCATTGCCCTATGAATGTAGACGCTAGTGTGGCGGGCGGTTTGGACAGGGGTTCGACTCCCCTCGGGTCCATTTTAAGTTTCAAGGTATTGCATAAGGTCTTAAAAAGCCCGGTGTAATGCCTTTTTTGTTTTTATAGGTTTCATGAAATAGCATGGTTTTTCAGATAAAATGACACAAAAAGGGACACAAAAAATAACTCGATGATTGGGTGATATGACGGCGATTATGCCGTTTTTTATTTGCCAATAGTACATATAAAAGAACACAAAAAATCCTCTGACTAAAGATGTCAGAGGTTTTTTTATTTATTTGTTGACCAGTCGTTTTGAAAAATTGCATAGTAGTCAACATCAACCCATTTACCATCGTAAAACACTTCATCCTTGAGTGTTGCCTCTTTGACAAATCCAGCTTTAGTATAGGCCTTGATAGCTCCAATATTGAATGGGTAAACTGATAACTTTACCTTATGCATGTTAAGGTTATTAAAAGCATAGTCTAAAATTAAATTGAGTGTCTCCTGACCATATCCTTTTGAACGATCTTCTTTTTTGGGAAATCCAATTCCGAGCTCACAAGAATGATTTCGAATATTGAAATCGAATAAGCTTACAAATCCAATTAAGCTATCATCGATGACCTTACGCACTGTAAATTCGACAAACTCATTACTTTTGGAAGCCTTGCGAAATATATTTTCCCAATCTTGAGCCGTAAATGGATGAATCATGTCCATTGATAGCGGATTAACAAAATCAGTATCCCATTGCCAGCTTGCGAAGTTTTCGCCGTCTGAATCATGGTAGTGTGACAATTTAACGTTTTCACCTATAAACATAATGATCTCCCTTAGTCTAATGATTTTTTAATAATTCGTATTTGTAAAGGATTGTAACACAACTTGAACCTCCGTGGATACAACCGTACCTTAAGGTACGCCTGTTATATTTGCTGTGTGGTTACATCCACGCTCCTACAGACCTCCGTACTTGTAAGTACACTGGCGCACCGAATCAGTGCGTCAGGTAATGGAAAAATTTGATTATGATTTAAGATGATGTTTTTCGGCAATAAAAAACACCTCGACAATTAGAGGTGTTGGATAATTTAAAACTAAATCTTATTAATTCATTTTAAAGTGAAGGTTTATTTTTTATTTTATCTATTTGCTCCTGAATCTCATCATTAGTTAATACACGTTCTTTAGTATTGTTTTTGTTTTCCAACAGCATATTTTGTAGTATCTCAAGCTGTTTAAGCTGTTCTATTGAATAGGGAGCACGTCTTTTAGCGCCTCTAAAGTAATCAACAAAAAGTCTGATATTAAAAGCATTTAGACCTAGTCCCAATGCACCTATCATCCATTTTGAAAAATCAAACGCCTCTTTGTGTGGTAGAAATTGGCTGGATAAGAAGAATATAACGATAGCTCCTACAGAGAAAAAGCCAAATAACAAATGGATACATAATAGTATCTGCATTAGACCATATCTAGACTTTTTGTTGTCATCACTTGCCCAGGCGTCGGGAATAGGATACAGAATACAACTAATAAATATATAACCAAATATGTACATCATTAATGTTAATTGTAAGTTATGTGGACAACAACTGTAGACTAAAACATCTACTATTAACAAAATAATTCCAATAATTCTAATAGTATTTCTTTTAATTACATTAATTATTTTATTACATTTTTTGTCTTCAGCGTCCGCTGTTTGTGCATCATCTTCATTTTTCGTATCGTGTTTTGTCATACTGTTTTATCTCCAGTCGTTTTAGCCGTACGTTTTATCAAATAGATTACATTACACTTTGTATCCTCTGATTAATCGTCGGAGGTTTTTTTTAGTTCCATGGTACTTGTTTATCTTCGTACTTTTTTGGAGAAGTAAACTCTTTTTGTAGTTCTAGAAGTCTCTCAATAAAATTTTCTAAATTTAAGTTGTGATCATCGTTTAAATCATTGACAGATTCTAATATTGAATAAAGTAATTTATCAACAGCAGTTTTTGTTGGTGTTTCAGACCCAGTCATAGTAGCCAAAAAAGCATTTGATGCCTGTTCCATTGACATAACATAACCAGTTCGTAAACCATAATTAGGAAAATCATCATCCATTTCTTTTTGTAATTCTTTAGGTAACAATATTTTGAATAGTTCAGATGCTTTTTCTCCTTGTAACTTAACAAACTGACTCATTTCAATATCGTTTGCTGTTGTACCTTTAGGCAATTTTTCAGGAATTGGAGTTTCCAAGCTGAGAGTCGAATCAAATGGTTTGAAGTCCGTAGGGACCTTTTCAATCTCTGTCAGCCCTTGAAGATAAGGTATAGAAACGCCGTAATACTTTGCTAATTTTTGCCATGTGGCGAGTTTTGGCTCACTTTTATTGTTTTCGTATCTATTTAGTGTTGATCTGTTGATTCCAGTTTGTTCAGAAACAAAATCTAGCGTTTCTTTTCTTCTTAATCTAAACTCTTTTAATTTATTCATATTAACCTCTTACTGATTGTAATAATAACATAAATCAAAATATAAATATCAAAAAATGATAATTAAGTTGACATATTGATAAATGAGATATATGATAAATATATATCAATTAATGAGACGAAGAGGAACTGCTATGAAATCATTATCTAAAACGTTTGTAGATGCTTTGATAATTAAACAAGCTAGAAATAGGCTAACTTTTAAAGAATTGTCACAAATTACTGGAGTAAATAATATTACTCTGTCAAAGATTATTAATAAAAAAACAACAGTGTCAAGAGAAAGTACATTCGATAAGTTGAATGATTGGTTATTGGAGGATATGTAATATGACCGCATGGATTTTTCAATTAATTGGATTGGTGACCGTAATAGGTGGCGCATTCGTCACCGGATTAACGATAGGAGCAGAGTTACATGAAAAATGATACAAAAAAAGCCCTGAACACGAGTTTGACGGCAAATGTTCAAGGACTGATAAATAAATATTTCGTAACTAATTGTACCACTTTTAGCTTACGTGTTGAAGTAAAGGAGGTATAAATTGGCAAAAATCAGAAATGTTGAGTTAGCAGAAATCATCAAAAATTATATATCTCTAGGATTTGACGAGTTTCGAAGTAATTGCTATATCCTTAAAGATTTTCACGATGAGGATGAAAGGATAAGACTATCTAAAGGACAGGTTGTTGACGACATGGTTATAGCAGATATAACTAAATTTCTTGAGATTGAGAAAAATAATAATTACAAAACAGACCAAGTTCAAACTGCCATTTTGTTTGCTTCTAGAGATAATGTTTTTTCCTCGTCTAAAGTTTGGATTGAATCAAAAAAGTGGGATAAGAAGCCTCGACTTTGGACAATTGGAGAAACTGTTTTTGGAAATACAGATTCATCTATTAATCGAGCTATTGGTATCTGGATTATCAACTTGGTAAGCGGAGCTTATGGCTTTAATACAGGCGAATTTCAATACACATTGGATATCATCGGCAATCAAGGAACTGGTAAAACTGAATTTTTGAAGCGTCTAGGTGGTCAATACTACACCGATCAAATGATTTCTTTTACCAAAAAAGATGATTTTACTATTATGGCTAGTAGCTTGCTTGTCAATGATGACGAAATGCAAGCTACATTCGAATTACCCGCTAAAAACAGGGATAGGATTTTCAAAAAGTTTGTTTCAACAAACGAATTTACCTACCGTGCGCCATATGGACGAACAAATATGACTCAAAAACGTCACTTTGTCATTGCTAGAACGACAAATGATAGTTCCTATCTAACTGATTTGGGTGGTAATCGTCGAATTATCCCGGTCATTGTGAATGATCAAAATATACAAAAGCATTCATTTGAATTGCCTGATAGCTGGTACGAAAACGTGTTAGCTGAAGCGCGTGACTATTATTCTGAAAATTTAGGTAAAGCGTTGAATGAAATTAACAAGGAAATGTCAAAAATGAATTTTGAGGAAATAACAGACAACCTGAATGTTTTTTCTGAAATCGACGACGGTATTACAACAGTTCTCAATAGTAATTATAAAAATATTAAACGTATAGGAATTACTGAATTGAGTCAGACTGTTGAACAGTATCTGTATAATCATATGATTGATTATCAATCGAAAGAGTTAAAAAACCAAATTCAAATGGTTATGCAGCGTGAAGGTTTTGAAAAGAAACCTGTGTATTTTAATGGGAAAACAGTTCGCTGTTTCGTTACAAATAAAGTTAGATAATTACATACGTTTTTTTGAATGCCATTTATATTCATCAAAAATTACAATTCTGATGTAATAAACAGCGTGCATATGTAATTAGCTTAAACGTTACCATTCCTAACGCTTAGAAAGATTATATTACATAATTACATACTTTTATATATAAGTTGTATTTAATATATAACCGTATATAAAGATGGTAATTTTTAATGTAATTTTGTAATTTTACGAAATCACACACCAAAAGGAAATAAACATGAACCAATCAATTAAACAATTAAACGCACTATTTGATGAACCTGTATTTGTACAAGATGGTAAAGCCTTAAGATTAACTACACCGAATGCTATGCAACGATTGAAAGAGTTAGCAATGAAAATGGGGTACAAAGCATGAATAAACTGGACAACTTGGAAATGTTGCAAATCAAGGCAACAATTGAAAGAAGCCTAGTCGAACAGACACGATGGATTATTGGTTCGCAAATTGTAACGGTATTTATCGTAATGATCATCATGAAACTGTCTAGGGGGTAGCAATGGCCGATGAAGTAGACCGCAAGTTTAAGATGTATTTTTCTGGTATTTGGCAACATAACCTAGACTGGCGACGATTTGAGTTAGACCACCAGCGAGCACCCACTGATGGCAATATAGGCGGTGGCAGGGTACAGAATGTAAACGTGGCTAAGAATGTTGTAGAATCGAAATTAGCCCGTAAGGTGGATGACCCCATCGTTCATGACTTGACAATGCGGATTGAATCGATGGAACACTTTTTACAAATACTATCAGAGCGTGACATCAAGATGTTAGAGTTGCGATTTAAAAAGAACCCGGATAAGTGGGACATTGTCGAGTCTAAGCTGTTTCGGTCAAAGAGACGGTTAAATGCAGACCTGAATAGAATTAAGTCAGAGTACCGTAATGGTATTTATTGGATAGATTAAGAAGGAGAAGACACATGAATCGTATTGAAGTAAGTAAAAATATTGATGAGGAAATGATAAAAGAACGTATTAATTACTTATCAATTAGATCTGATGAGATATTAAAATTAGTTGATAAGGACAAGTCGAAGGCTAAGCAACTATATTCGGATTTGTTTAAAGAGCAAGATAATGATTTTCATGAATTAACTTTGAAGAAGAACAGTCCAATTGTTGATAGTAATGAAGCACTTAGCGTATATCGTCAATATTTTAATCATTTAAACTTTATGAAGAATAGTTATAACAACCTTTCTTATAATCTTTCTGAATTTAAGCAGGCAAAATTATGGTTTGATACATTCGGTAAGAGAACTTTTAGAAAGTCATAACACCATGTTGAATTATCTAACCTGTTGATAACTAAAAGCCTGTTGACAGTGTCCTTTTCTCGTCCTTTTAATAGCCCTTTTAACCCTTAGAAACATGGCATAATTGTAGTATGGAATGATAAGCGGAGGTACGTAATGAGATTACATCGATGTGCCGAAGCTGGTTGTCGTGAGTTGATTAAGTTAGGACATGATTATTGTGACCAACATTATCAGACAAGAATGTCAGCCTTTGATAAGAAACGTAAGCAAGACCAAGAGCTAAGTAGTCAGACCTTACGAGGGCAACATGAACGTTATTGTTACTTCAAGAAGTACAACGAAGAGGTTCGTCCAGAGTTAGGACATGAGTTTTATCAGTCTAAGGAATGGGAGAAAGTTAGCTTACATATTAAGCAACGTGACATGTACACAGACGCTGTCGATGGTCGAGTGTATGACCAAGGCAATTTAATTGCTGATCACATCGTTCCTCGTCGTTTGTTGAAGACCAAGGCCGAACAGTTGGATGTGTCGAACCTATGGCTACTATCTCGCTCTCATCACAGCCACAAGACGGCCATTGAACAAAAGCTATCAGACAGTCAGCTCAAACACGTTAATCGTGAATGGTGGATAAAAGTTTTGAAGGATTGACTCGGTCAGTCCTTTTTTATTTAGAATACCCGCCCCCTTAGCGCTCGTCAGGGGAGCACATACCAGGGCTGCCTTCCTCTTTAAAACAAACAATTATTTTTTCGTTTTTGGAGGGCTGACCAATCAGATTAGAAAGGAGGTATACAATGCCAAGAAAAGCAAAAATTACAACTTCTGACAGCGATAGAGCCTATCAACGTCAACGAACGGAAGCTTTGAAAGAAGCTAATTCAGAAATGGCCAAACTATCAGAAAAACCACCTCTTCATTTAAAGGGAGTGGCTAATCAATTATGGGTAAAGCTCGTTCCAGAGTTGAACAAGTTGGGATATATTACTAGTTCGGATAACTCGACTGTTGAAGCTTTTTGTATCAATTACAGTGTCATGCGTGAAGCTTACGATAGTATCAAAGAAGTGGGTGCTATCTATGAAAATCAAGGAAGATATTATAAGAATCCTGCTACCGCTGTATTGAACGATGCAACAGGTAAGGTGAAGTCCTTAGGTGGAGAATTAGGATTAAGTCCAAGTTCTCGGGCAACCTTAATTGAGAGGGCTAATGATAGTGACTCTTTACTAACTGGCGATGATTTAGTCAAAATGTTTGGAGATAGCCAATGATTAAAAAATATCAAGATGTTATCAAAGAATACGGGCTAGAAGAGCCTACCATTCATTACTGTGTGGATGTTCTCAATGGAAAAATCATTGCTGGAGAGAAAATTAAGTTAGCCTGTGAACGGCATTTGTCCGATTTACAACGAGTTAAAAGTGACCCAACGTTTCAATATGTTTATGACTCCGAACGAACACAGCGAGTAATTAAGTTTAGTAGTTTGCTTGTTGATTTGGAAAGTCGTGATGCCTTCAAGATCAGCCCATATGAGACGTTTATTGTTGGATTACTTGAAGGATGGGTAGAACCGAAAATGCACGGGAAACGCTTTGACAGGGCTATTATCTCGATGTCTCGTGCGAATGGTAAGACTGCCATTATGGCTTTAATTAGCTTGTACAACTTTCTGTTTGGGCAACCTAAAACAAATCGTCAATTGGCAGTAGCAAGTGCAGATACAGCACACGCTGATGCTTTGTTTAAATACATGTCGAGCCAATGGGTAAACTTAGCAGATGGTACGTTTTCAAAGATGGCCAAGCAGTGGGGAATTGAGTATAACCAGCGTGAAATGCGAATTAAAAGCCAGTCAACGACCATGAGAAAACTAAGTGCTTCATCCAGTACCACTAGTGATGGAATTGGTCACTTTAGTTATGCAGTTGTTGATGAATACCACTTGTTTAAAGACCGGTCGTTTATTAATTCGATTACATCAGGTCAAGCATTCTTGCCGGGGTCACAAACCATTTTCATCAGTACCAGTGGGACAGATGTTAGAAGTCCAATGTATGCCGATTACAAACGTTATAGTTCATTCCTTAGTGAAAAAACATGGCAGAAGATAGACAATATTTTATTCCTTGCTTGGGAACAAGATAGCGATGATGAGGCTTTTGGTAATCCTGATTTATGGCAAAAATCGAATCCGCTTTTTGAATTAGCTAGTAAAAAACAGTCAGCGATTCCAAAACTAACAGCAGAGCGAGATGAGCTTAATTCTCAAGGTCGTTTACCCGATTTTCTGGTGAAGAACATGAACCGTTGGCAAAATGCCAAAGAGAACGCCTTTTTACCTGTTGATTTACTAAATCAAGCGATCGCATCAGACTTTGATATGGCTGGTAGAGACGTTTATATTGGTTTTGATTATAGCCAGACAAACGATGACACAGCATTAGCCTTTGTATTTCCTTATACAGATAATAACGGCAATCAAAAATATCATTTATATCAACATTCTTTTATTCCACTAGCTAAACTTGGAACAATTGAGGCAAAAGAACAGCGTGACGGTATTAATTACCGTGATGTTGAAAATAAAGGGTTTGCCACGATTACACGAGACCGTTTCGGATTAATTGATGAAGATGAGGTGTTTAACTTCATGTTGTCATTTATCGAAAGGTACAATCTCAACGTAAAGGCCATTCTTTATGACCAATGGGGCGCTGGAAAATTTATTAGACGACTAGACGAGGTCAAAAACGAATATTTAATTATTCCGGTTCGTCAGGGTATCAAATCATTAAATGAACCAACGAAGTTTTTGCAGACATCATTTGTTAAAAAACAGATAACCATGTTTGATGATAGCGCTATGTTTGGAGCTTTGGCCAATGCAGTCATTGTTGAAGACAATAACGGTATCAAGATTGATAAACATACTAATAGTGCAAAAATCGATATTGCCGATGCTGTAATCAATGCGTTGTACGAGGGTATGTGGTATTTTACGCAGTTTAGCAATGCACCAGAAGATAATAGCAAAAGCCCATTTGTTGGCATGTCTCAAGAAGAAATTAATGATTATTTTACGAAAGAATTTTCATTTTAGACAGGAGTGTAATATGCAAAGTTTAAATAAATACCTACCCTTTATCTTGATTGTGTTAGGGATGCTTGCCATTTCCTATAGTGCGATGATGATTTCAATGGCCTTAGGTTGGCTGGTAGTTGGTTTGAGTTTATGTACGGTTGCTTATATCTTGTCTCCTAAAGGGGGTCAAGTATGAGTCTCAAAAATCCATTTGAAAAGAGGCAGGTAATTACAACAAGTAGTTACTTGCCTTTTATTATGAGCAGTACAGGAACATCAATTGTCCCTAACGAATTAATTGGGGCAGAAAGTGCCTTGAAGAATAGTGACTTGTACAGTGTCACGAGCCTGATTAGTGCTGATGTAGCCGGTTCTAGTTTTGTTGGTACTGATAAAAAGGCGTTGACACTATTAAATCAACCAAGTCAATTGACTAATCGTTACAACTTTTGGCAAACAATGGTTTTAGAGTTGCTGTTGTCAGGTAATGCTTTCGCCATCATTGGCGAAAATAATTTGCGATATGTTCCTAGTCAGTCCGTTGTAATTGATTTAACAGACGATAAGTTAACTTATCAAGTCAACCCATTTGGTGACTACCAAGGTGGTAACTATTCGTCGGATGATGTCTTACATTTTAAAATCATGGCCTATGGAATGAATGGGCAAGAATTGGTAGGACATAGCCCATTAGAAAGCTTGACCAGTGAAATTAGTCAGCAAGAACGGGCTAATCGTTTATCTTTGGCAACACTAGCACAAGCTATCAATCCAACGTCCGTTATTAAAGTTCCAGATGCAGTATTGAGTCCCGAGGCGAAGGACAATGTCCGTAAAGAGTTTGAAAAAGCAAACACTGGTAATAATGTTGGTCGCAGTCTTGTATTGGATCAAAGCGCTGACTTTCAGACCATTTCAATCAATGCAGATGTGGCCAAGTTCCTAAACAATGCAACTTATCAACGTAGCCAGATTTCTAAGGCTTTTGGTGTTCCCGATAGCTACTTGAACGGTCAGGGTGACCAACAAAGCAACTTAGAGATGATTCAAAGCATGTATGTAAATGGTCTCAATCGTTATATCGAGCCTATCGTGAGTGAAGTGCAGTCCAAGTTTAGCCCTGATATTAAGCTAGACATGAGTAGTATTTTGGATTATTCAAACGCTATTTTTAAGCAGGACGTATTGAACTTTGTTGATAAACAGATTTTAACCGCCGAGCAGGCACAAAAGATTTTAATTGATAAGGGGGTAATTACTTTATGAAAAATAAAGAAATTCGCAACTTGTCACTTTCAGAAGTGCAGTACCGGAATAGCGATAATCAAAACTTTGTCGGGGTTATCTCTGGTTATGCAGTGGTCTTTAATAAGGCTAGTCAAAACCTAGGTGGATTTGTTGAATACATTGAGCCAAACGCTTTTGATGGTGTTGATATGTCCGATGTAGTCGCTTTGTATGATCATGATTTCGCTAATGTATTGGGCAGAACATCTGCCGATACGCTAAAACTAACAATTGATGAACAAGGTTTGTATTTTGAGTTAAATATTCCAGATACAACTGTTGGACGGGACGTTTATACCAACATCCGAGCAGGTAATCTTCAAGGTATGAGCTTTGGGTTTACGGTTGTTAGTGATAGTTGGAAAAACGGAAGTGATGGCGTAGCAATTCGACAAGTTGATTCAATTGGGCAACTTTTTGAAGTATCTGTTGTCACTATGCCGGCATATCAAGATACAAACGTTGAGGCCATTCGGTCATTAAGAATGGTTGCTGATAAGCAAAAGATGTTGTTATTGCTAGATGTATATGAAAAGGAGAATGCAGAATGAAAACGTCAGAAATTGAGGGACAAATTAAGTTCTTGAAGAAGCAGGAAGCAGAAAAAATTAATGAGGTTCGCACACTGGCAAACAGTGATCAGTCAGATGTGGCTGATGTACAAGCTGGGATGAAGGAAGTAGAAGAATTGCGCAGTCAATTGGCTAATGCTAAGAAAGAGCTAGAAACGGTTCAACGTGCAAAAGAGCTACTTGATGATGAAACAAAAACAGAAGAAAAAAAGGAGTCCGAAGACATGAAAATTAACCCTAATCAAGAACAAGAAACTGCAGAAGTGCGTGATTTTATCAATTACCTAAAGACTGGTGAAAAGCGTGATAACGGAATGACAACAGTAGATGCAGGTGTTGTTATTCCAAAGGAAATTTTAAACGTACAAAAAGTACCAACTGACAATCGAAACTTGGCCTCACTGGTAAACCGAGTAATGGTTTCATCTGGTATGGGAACATTGCCAATTTTGCAAAAGAACACGGCACGCTTGACGACTGCCGAAGAACGAGCAGAAAATCCAGAAATTACTAAGGCTATTTTGAAGAACGTTGATTATAAGGCACTCACGTATCGTGGCGCTTTGCCTTTGTCTATGGAAATGATTCAAGATGCACCTAATCTAAAGGAATTGTTGAACACTTATGTACAGGAAGCCAAGGAATTGACGGAACAGTACCAAATTGGTCAAGTTTTGCAGACTGCAACGCCTGTTAAGGCAGGGTCAGCCGATGAGTTGAAGACGGCTTACAATACTGGGCTGGCTAACTATAACCGCCAATGGGTTGTGACAGAGTCATTTTACAATGCGATTGATTTGTTGAAGGACGCTAACGGTCGTTATCTGTTGCAAGATTCAATCTCTTCTGCAACTGGTAAGTCATTGTTTGGTGCAAATGTAACGGTTGTATCTGATGATGTCCTGGGTGGTGGAGCAAAGGGCTTTGTTGGTGATCCTAAGGCATTCGTTCTTGAGGCTTTGCGTTCTGATGTGTCAGTAGAGTGGGATCACAACGAAAACTATGAACACATTCTTGCTGTTGCTTTGCGTGCTGACTTTAAGCCAGCAGATACAAACGCTGGTAAGTTTGTTTCATTTGGCGAAACAAGTAAGTAATTGTCCATAAGTGGACAACGTAAACATTCCCCAGTAGTGGGGAGTACATATATTGAAGGAGAACAGCTATGAATATTGTCACTAAAGAGGAATTAGCTAAAGAATTGAATATCGACTTAACACTAGATGAAATGAGCACAATAACATCATTAATTGAGTCTGCTAAGGCTTTGATTAGTTCAGCAATTAAATTAAACGTCACTGATGAACAGTTATTAAAAATTAATGGTGAGCTATATAACCGGCTGATTAAGACATTGGCAACGAGCTTATACTATGACCGAGAGCTAACGTCAGGATACTCAAAAGGAACGATGATTATGTTGACGAATTTACGTTCAGAGGCGTTGGGGGCTAGTGATGAAGTATAAACCAAGTGATTTTAATAAGATTGTCCGCTTTGGGTCTATCGAGAGTGTCCCTAATGAAATCAATGGAAACCTTATAGAAACGTTTGTTGAAGACATGAAGCTACACTATGCACCCAAGACACGAACGATGACACAACAGTATACGCTGTTAGGAACGAAACTAGAAGACACCATTTTAATTGTCATTAGACACAATTCTGCTGTACAGGATAAGATGCTGGCACAACTCCCAGACAATAAATACTATGAAATTGTTGGTATTAGTCCTGACGAATCGAACAACGTTATTAAATATGACATTGTCACATTGAAATTAAACCAAAAAGGAGTGGAGTGATGGAAAAACTGGAAGTAATGCAGTGGCCAAAGTGGTTACGACGCAATCAAGCTCACCGCTATTTAAGTGTTGCAGACAACACGTTTATGAAAAATTATGTACAAAACGGTAAAGTTAGAGCCTATCAGACGGCTCACGGTATCCGCTATGATCGTGATGAAATTGATGAAGCTGTTCGTCACTATTACGATTAAGGATAGTCAGAAATTGAATATTGTGGAATAATGAAAGCGTGTTAGTTTGAAAGAACCACGCTTTTTTATTTTGACCTTTTTACTCAATCATCAAAAAGGAAGAATTAAAAATGCAAATCAAAGAAGTTGATAGTAAACGTGGTAAAACGTATGAAGTAGTAGGATATTTAGGCCAGAACAAAGACGGTACTAAAGCAAGAGCAAAGAAACGAGGTTTTGAAACAAAAAGGAGTGCGCAACAATGGTTTAATAATGAAAAACTATTATTTATGAACGGGGAAAGTCGATACAATAAAAAAACAACCCCCGATGTTATGACCATTCAGGAGTTGTATGACATGTGGCTAGAAACCTATCAACACACTGTAGAGGAAAGCACACTTGGTAAAACAATCAAGACAGTTGAACTTCATATTTTACCCCAATGGGGTAGTGTGTTGGTTTCAGATATAAAGCCCATTGATTTACAACGTTATATTAACACATTACAAGGTCAGATGTTGCATTATCGAAAGGTTGTTGGTCACTTAAGGAGACTTGTCGCCATTGCCGTAAGAATGGATATGATACCCGTTGACCCATTCACTAAAGTTGAAATGCCAAAAGAACGTCGAAATCCTAATAAACCTAAGCAGTTTATGGATACAGTAGAGTTCATGGATTTTGTGGATGTGCTAGACAGCCAGTACAAGAAAATTAATTTTCAAGCCTATGTTTGTATTCGATTGGCCGCTTTCACAGGCATGAGAACGGAAGAACTGTTAGCCTTACAATGGAAACATGTTGATTTTAACGGCGGTTATATTAGTATTGTTCAAGCTTTAGGACGAGGGCTAAGAGGCGGTACTTACTTAAAGGGGACTAAAAGTAAAAGTAGCCAAAGAACACTAAAGATTGATAGCGGTATGCTTGCCATCCTTTCTGATTGGTATGAAACAACAGCGTACAAAACGCAAGATGATTTCGTCTTTAATAATGAAGGAAAAACTTTACAAATAGGCCGTCCTAATAAATGGCTACATGATGTTAGTGAACAGTATGGTGTGGCCGTTGGGTTGTCGATGCACAAATTGCGTCACACTTGGGCTACTCTGGCCTTAGATCAGGGAGCAAGCGTTAAACAAGTACAAACCTATTTGGGATACGCTGATGTCTCTATGACGTTAAATGTCTATAGCGATATAACTAAGCGTGCTAGTGATGAGACTGGTAACGTATTATCAAAACTAACGACAAAGGGACACACAAAAGAACACAAAACTCTGTAAATATAGATACAATGCCTTGCAGATGTTCCCCCTCGGTTCCAAATAGGTATTGCCGAGCACTGCAAGCTTACTTGACTTATGTGTCTGGTTATAAGCAACGTAGTAGGCATAGGATTGGAAGGCGTTGACATCAATCGTGCCATCGGCGGTGGCTTGGTTGAGGGAGACGCCATCGGTAAAAGTTTTGACGGTGATTTTTAAGCCGGCTTTCTTGGCTGCATCGGACTTGGCGATGTATTGCCAGGCCTTGGCATCGGAGCCAACTGCACCAACAGTAATATTCTTACTGCTTTTACCTTGGGCGGAAGCGTGGAAGAAAGAAAAGGCGGCCAGCAGAGCCAGGATTAAAATCACGAAACTGGTGATAAACTTTGATTTTCTAGACATTTATTCACTCCTTGTTGGGTTCAACGAACTGATTTTTCAATGAAATCAGTGGTAGCGCATGCCACCATCAATCAAAATTGATTGACCAGTAATGTAATTGGCTTGGTCAGATGCCAAAAAGGAAACGATATCGGCAACATCTCCTGGTGTGGCTGCCCGCCCTAAGGCAATTTCATCAACCACGCTTTGTCGCTGTGCTGCGGGAGTGGTTCCTTTGATCCTGGCTGTTTTGGTATCGATGTAGTCACGTAATGGGGTAATCACGATGCCGGGATCATAGGCGTTAACCGTGATATGATCCTTGGCTAATTCCTTCGCCGCCGATTGACCAAGTCCACGAATGGCGAATTTTGAAGCCGAATAGGCACCTTGTAGGGCCGATCCTTCAACGGCCGCTAGGGAAGCGGCATTGATAATCTTGCCCCCGTGCCTCTGAAGTTGGAATTGGCTAGCTGCTGCTTGGATGCCCCAGTAGGTGCCCTTGAGGTTGACGTCGAAGAGCCGTTCGACTTCCTTTGGGTCACTGTCGACAATCGTTTCGATATAGGCGACGCCGGCATTATTAACGAAAACATCAATCTCACCCAGGTCTTGAACAACTTGGTGAACGAGGGTGAAAACTTGGTCGCGCTGGGCAACATCTAGAACATAGGCTTTGGCGCTATTCGCCTGATCTTGGTTGATTTCGGCCGCCGTTTTTTCGGCTGTTTGTTGGTTAATATCGGCCACGGCAACCTTGAAGTTTTCCTGTGCCAGTCGTTTGGCGATGGCAGCACCGATACCGCGTCCGGCGCCCGTGATAATGGCAACTTTTTGACTCATCTTGTCCTCCTGACTGGCCACTGGGGGCCATCTGAATTTGCTAGCTGAGATGGGGATGATTGTTTAGTGTCAGCGTTTTGTGACTTGTCCCGCAATCGGTTACTTAGACAACCTGTCGAACATCGGGGTCAGAACTAATCCCTTGGTCCAAGATTTCAGCGGACCACTCTTTAGCTGAGAACAGGGAGTGGTCCTTGTAGTTGCCACAGCTAAACTTGTCCGTGCCCTGAACGTCTTGCCATTCGATGGTATCTCTGATTTCTGCTAAAGATTCTTTGAGGGCGATGGCAACGTCCTCCGTTGATGGCTCACCCCAGGTAATCAAGTGGAAACCAGTCCGGCAACCAAATGGGGAACAGTCGATGACACCGGCTAAGCGGTCGCGCAAAAGACCAGCGAGGAGGTGTTCAATCGTGTGAAGGCCAGCCGTCGGGATGGCATTTTCGTTTGGCTGGACCAAGCGTAAATCAAAATTAGAAATCGTGTCCCCCTGGTTGCCGTGCTCGGTGGCAATCAAACGAACGTATGGGGCCTTAACTGCTGTGTGATCTAATGTAAAACTTTCAACTTCTGCCATTTGTTTTTTCTCCTTTGATAAAACGGGACTTCTTAGTATTTGTTGCTGTTTTGGATACAGGACAATAAAAAAGTCCCGTAGTCATAAAAGACTACGGGACGATTCAATCGTGTTACCACCCGGATTCTGGCTAGCATCGCTGCTAGTCACTCAACAAGTACGTCAAAAAATGAGATACTCTAACGCGGTAACGGGCGCACCCGAACGCGGCTGATTTTAACAAAACTCACCACGTTACACGACTCCAAGACCATTTTCAACTTCTAAGCAAAACCGACTTTCACCAAATGTCAGCTCTCTATCATTTGCCGCTAAAGTTTACTTATCTCTTCAACATCAACTTTTTATTAGAGTTTACGGATGTTTTTTCTCATTTGTCAACACTTTTTTTAATTTATTTTCCAAAACGCTTTTTAAAATGACTTTAAAAATTAAAATCAATCATCCCTGGAAGCAAAAAAGAATGCCGCTAACATGATTGTTAGCGACATCCTTTTGAGGGGAAGTTTGTTGATTAAGCCAAGTCCAGATTAATCAATCGCTTAGCGACTAATCACTTGGTGGACAACCTGATAATCAGTTTCATAACTTGGTGTTTCTGTTTCTTCTGACTGGGGCATCGGACTCACTTTTGTGAGTTGGTCTTCTGCCACCGGGTAGCCATCCTCACGCTCAATCTGGAAGAGTGGACGGTGCTTGACTTCGGTAAAGATTTTACCGATGTAAGTGCCGACAACACCTAAGGCAATCAGGTTCAAACCACCGAGTAACCAGATGGAAATCATCAATGATGACCAACCGGCCGTTGGATTACCGACGATTTTTTCAAAAACCGTATAGGCAATCTCGACACCGGCAATTCCGAGGACGAGGATTCCTAGGTGGAGGAGCAAGCGAATCGGCTGGATACTAAAACTGGTAATCCCATCGATGGCAAAGGAGAGCATCTTTTTTAGTGGGTACTTGGACTCACCGGCTTGACGTTCACCACGCTCGTAGTAGACCTTAGCGGATTGGAAACCAACCAAGGGGACCATGGCCCTGAGAAAGACGTTGCGTTCTGGCATTTTGAGGAGGGCCTTCACGGCAACTTTACTCATTAAGCGGAAATCAGCGTGGTTGGGGACCATTTTGACTCCTAACCAACCAGCCAACTTGTAGAAGGCTAGAGCTGAATTACGCTTGAACCAGGTATCAGTTTGGCGGCTAGAGCGAACAGCATAGACGACTTCATTGCCTTCTAAGTACTTTTCGACCATTTGTTTAATGACGTCCGGATTGTCCTGCATGTCGGCATCAAGGGTAATCATGATATCCGCGAGCTTGCTACTTTCGGTCATACCGGCCAAGAGGGCTGGTTGATGACCAAAGTTTTTGGACAACTTAACGCCGATAATGTCGGAATTTTGTCGTTCTTGCTGTTGGATAATTGACCAAGTCTTATCAGCTGAACCATCATCAACAATCATAATGAAGCTATCTTCGCTGACGAGCATCTGTTCAACCAAGCTTGCTTTAATCCCTTGGAGGACGTTCAGCGTGGTTGGAAGAACTTCTTCTTCGTTATAAGCTGGTAGGATTAACCCTAACCGTGGGATTTTTGAACGTGTCAACATAATTGGACTCCTTTCGTCTTAATAAATTGAGGACAAATCATACAGAGTAGAGCTTGAAGAGCCACCCATTCCTGTTGGACCACCGGCTGTCATGCCGCCTGCAGTTGTAGCACCACCAGCAGTTGTCGTTGTTGTAGCTGTTGTTGTTTGGTTAGTAGCTGTCGTTGCAGACTTTGAACTTGAGTCATAGTTGACAACCGTACCCTTTTCGCGAACCCAGGCCAAGATCTTCTTGATTTGGCCATCGGAACTCTTGCTACGAGTACCAAGGACGAAGTACTTCAACTTACCATCCTTAACGAGTTGCTTAAATTGCTTAAAGGTCATCGTTGGATCAGTACCATTATAACCACCAAGGGCCATGACAGCCTTTCCTGATTTGATAATGTAACCAGAAGCTGAGTTTGAATCGGTTGTGGCAAAGAGGTACTTAGCAGAACCTTGGTGCTTTTCAGTATAAGCTAAGAGCTTCTTGTTCACAGTGCCACCCATATCGGTGCCACCACGACTGAAGAGGGATGGACCGGCAGCTGGGATGGCTGCTGAAGTATGGGTGATGGTTGGCGTGGCTGCCCAGAAGGCACCCATTGCCAAGACTGAAACGGCTGTGGCAATAACCTTTGCTTTGATTGCTGTCTTTTGTGGGAAGAGCCACCAGACACCGAGGCCAACGGCCAGGACAATCAGGATACCAGTAATGACTGGGTAGTAAGAAGAAACGTAATAAGCTTGTAGGAGTAGCGTGGCAATCACGGCGACACTAAGCATGATACGAGCAACAAATGGTTGTGTTTTGTCAACTGTTTCATCTTCACTGTTGACATCGACCTTCATCATCTTGGTAACGGCAGCGACACCGATAGCCGTCAAGGCTGCAATGGCTGGGGCCAACATGATGGTGTAATAAGGGTGGAAGAATGAAGCGACTGAGAAGAAGCCGTAAACAGGGACGAACCAGCCGGCCCAGAGGAGAACCTCTTCTTGTTCACTTGAAACGTGGTACCACTTGCTACCGCGCTTGCGGAAGCCAAGCCAACCGGCGATGAGGCCAAGGAAGGCTAATGGGAGGTACCAACCGATTTGAGAACCAAGATCGGACTGGAAGAGACGGAATGGTCCGATAGAACCGATGGCAAAGGCACTTCCAGCACCGCCCATACCGCCACGCTTACCAGTCTTACCACCAGGTTGACCAGTCATCTTGCCCATCTTACCGGTTGGCTTCTTGCCATTCATACCGGTTGGAGCTTGACCAGTTGGTGCTGTTTGGTTTTGACCGTTAGTACCAGTTGGAGCTTGGCCAGTTGGTGCAGTACCGTTTGTTGTCTGACCGGTTTGTGTACCGGTCTGATTTTGACCATTAGTGGTCTGACCAGTTGTACCAGTTCCTGTCGTCGGAGCCTGGCCCATTTGGTTCGTGCCAGTTGCTGATTTTGAAGACTTAGAAGTCTTCTTTGTTCCCATACCAGCAAAGGTACCACCAGTACCAGTTGATTGCCCAAGTAAACGTTGCGTCCCGTTGTAGCCAAAGGCTAATTCCATCAAGGAATTAGTCTGAGAACTACCAATATAGGGGCGCGAACTCTTGCTTGCTGAATCAACTGCCATTGGATAAGCCAAGGTGAAGACGGAAAGGGAAACGAGTGCGAGTCCCAACCAGCCAATCTTCTTTTTCCAAGGAATCTTGATGGCGATAATGTAGTAGGCGAACATGGCTGGCAAAATCATGAAGGCTTGGAGCATCTTGATGTTAAAGGAAACACCAATCAGAGCAAAGCTTAACATGACTAACCAGACGTTCCTCTTGTTCACGGCCTTTTGCAATGTGAAGACCGCTAATAGAAGGAAGAGGACTAAGATAGCATCCATGTTGTTTGTCCGGCTGTTGGCAACAACAGTGGGCGTCAACGTCATGAATAATGCGGCTGTCCGTCCAGCCCAGGCACCAAACTTTGGCTCTAGGAGACGGTACATGAGATAAACGGAGGTAATTCCAGCCAAGACACTTGGGAGGACAACGGACCAACCGTGAACGCCGAAGATCTTAGCGGAAATGGCCATGAACCAAAGCGCTACAGGTGGCTTATCCACCGTGATGAAGCCGGCTGGGTCAAATGCCCCGTACCAGAAGTTTGACCATGACTTGGTCATGGAAGTGATGGCTGCAGTGTAGAAACTGTTGGCACTGCCTGCATCCCAGATACCCCAGCCATATAAAATAGCGCTGAGAATCAGTATGCCGACAAGGTACCAATCAAGTTTGTGTATCCTTTTTGATCGCAAAAGCGAGGACCTCCTTCGTTCGAATAAAAATAGTGTAGGCCTAAAGCGCTATATCAAGATTAAGTGAGTATCAAGTGAATATTAAAATATCCAACGAATTAAAATCCGCTGTTGGATAAATGAAAAAATAAAAAGACCATCAAAAAATTGACAGTCTCTAACACCGATAGCAAAAGCCCACATTTTGGCCTTGATTAAGCTGCATAAAAGGAAATAAGAATCGGACAGCAAACACCATAAAAAGGCAGTCTGCAGGCGTTTTTGTCTTTAAAATAGCAGAAACATGGACAGCAGATGGCCGTTTTGCGTTGGCCATCAGACGGCCACTAACAAGAGTAGTCAAGTGGTTGAGAAACCATGTTTGAGTCATTTTTTACGCCTCCGGTATTCTTGTAAAGAAGTATGGACTTTTGACCAAAAATTGTCAAGATGTGTCCGTGTAGTGAAAAAAATTTTTCAAAAATCAGTTTGGGAAAGGATGTGATGCGACACAAAAAGACCGCGAAGCATACATTGAAAAGTGTGCGGCAACAATTGATTAAATTAAAAAAAGGGATTTGCGTTGATGGACGCAAGTCCCTTTTCTGTTACTGATTTTGTAGGTTGGAGTGACGGACACTATAGGTGAAGTAGACGGCAATTCCAATCAAGAGCCAAATGCCAACGGAAATCTTGGTGATATCTGGCAGCATGATGATAAAGAAAATGCTGCAAAGACCGGCCAAAATTGGCAGGAATGGATACCAGGGCATCTTGAAACCGGTATTTTGAATATCTGATCGACGACGGAGTTTTAAAATACCAAAAGAGATAAAGGTAAAGGCAATCAATGTTCCGGCGTTAATCAGCGAAGCCAATTGAGTTAGTGGGACGAGCCCAGCAAAAACTGCCTGGACCACGGTTGCAATTAAAACTGCATTGGTTGGGACGGCATGCTTTTGACTCACCTGACCTAATTTTTTAGGCAAAAGACCGTCGCGCCCAAGGGCATAAACGAGTCGTGACCCACCAATAAACATTGTGACCATCGCGGTAAAAATTCCAAAGAGGGCGCCAATCGTAATAAGTTTATTCCAGGCAGTCAGATGGACCACCTGAAGTGCATAGGCGGCGGGGTCATCGACGTTCAGTTCTTTGTAGTTGACGATACCAGTCAAAACTAAGGAAAAGGCGACGTAGAGGATTACGGCAATAATGACGGTTCCCAAAATGCCTTTGATGACGTTTTTACCGGGATTAATGGTTTCGGCTGAATTGGAAGCGAGGGCATCAAAGCCAATAAAGGCGAAGAAGACCGTTGCCGCTGCCGTAAAGATACCGCCCATTCCAAAGGGAACACTGTGAAATTCTTTTGGATAAAAGGGTACGTAGTTGCTGGTTTTGACATAAAAGAAGCCGACAATAATAAAGAGAATGATAATGGCTACTTTGACAATGACGGCAAAGTTTTCTACTTTCTTTGATAATTCGGTTCCCATCATGAGAATTCCGGCAATAATCAAGACAATCACGACAGCGGTGAAGTTAATCAAACCGCCTTCCATTGGGCTGGCCTGCAGGGCCTTTGGCAGGTTAAGAACAAAGCTCGCTAAAATGTTGTGATTAAAGTAGGCCGCAAAGCCAGTTGCTTCTGCTGAAACAGCCAAAAAATACTCTAAAATCAGTGACCATCCTAAGATCCAGCCAACAAATTCCCCGTAGATAACGGAGCCAAAGGAGTAGGCTGAACCGGCAATTGGCATAGCGGAAGAAAACTCCGCATAGGCCATGCCGACTAAACCAGAGACGAGGGCGGCGATTAAAAAGGCAACGGCTACGGCCGGGCCAGCATGACTAGCAGCTTCGTGACCGGGTAGGATGAAAATACCGGTACCAATCACGGCACCAATGCCAAGGGCAATTAAGTCCTTGGCGGTTAATGTTTTTTGGAGACGAGCATCAGCGCTTAGAAAATTAGCGACTGACTCTTTTTTAAAAATGTTCATACTAATACCTCAAATGTTTCTTTCTAGCTCTCTTACTATAGAAGAAATGATATGATAAGTACAATTAATAAATCGTATAGTTGTATTAGGAAAAACGATTGATGAACCATTTACTAGTTTTAGAAAAAATTCTCCAAATGAATAGCTTTACCAAGGCTGCACAAGCATTGGGGTATACGCAGTCCTCGGTCAGCCAGATGGTGGCCAGCCTCGAAAAGGAATTTGGCATTCAATTGTTAAAGCGTTCGCGTCAAGGTGTTCAACTGACCCCAGAAGGCGAAAAGCTCTATCCCTATATTGAGCGGTCGTTGCGCCAATACCAAATCTTGCAAGAAACAGCGGGGGCAATCCGGGGCCTTGAAACGGGGACTGTCCGCATTGGTGCCATTACAAGTGTTAGTTGTTACTGGCTGCCAGACCTTTTCAAACGGTTTCAAGAACGCTACCCGGCGATTGAATTTGTTTTGCATCAGGGTGATTATGGAACCATTGTCAATTGGATTCAGGATGGAACTGTTGATTTTGGCCTTATGACGGCCGACTATGGGGATGGACTGGCTAAACAAATCATCCACACTACGGAGATGAAGGCCTTTCTTCCGGCTGATCACCCACTGGCAAAATTAGACCGAGTGCCGATTGCGTCTTTGACAGAAGAACCCTTTATTTTGGTCGAGGGTGGGGGCTATAGCGAACCACTCGAGGCCTTTCGCAAGGCGGGTGTGACGCCTAATGTCCGCTACCGCATTCAAGATGATTACACGATTATGGCTATGGTCGAGGCCGGCTTGGGTATCAGTATGTTGTCAGAGCTAGTGGTTAGTCGGACTAACTTTAACGTGGTGGCAAAATCAGTTGAGCCGCAGGTCAAGCGTCCCGTGGCGATTGCTTACCGGGAGAAGGAAGCACTGCCGATTGCCAGTCAGTATTTTATGGACTTTTTAACGGCTAACCAGCAAGCACTGATTTGAAAGTGGCGTGCTGAGACGAAAATAGAAATGAAAAAGGCCAGAAACCTCGAGGGTTTCTGGTCTTTTTACTGTTCAAATAATTTTTCGGGCAGGTATTCAATTAAAAAATCAGCCATTTCTTCTGGACTTTCTTTAGTGCCTTTTTGTAGCCAGGACATAATCACCTGGAAAACAGCACCAGAAAAGACGTCTCGCGGGTAACCGGTTGGCCAATCAGCTGGTCGTTCGGTGTTCCTTTCTTCCGATACTGCTTGGAAAAATTCGTAAATATGGCTGGATAATTCGCCTTGAATCAAGAGCTTAAACCGTTTCTGTTCAGCACCAAAAACGGTGAACAGGTCGAGCAGTTGATCTTTGATACTCTGTTTTGTCCAAGAACGTGAATTGGGAATTTTGTCTGAATGGGAGCGGTGTTCTACAAGTAAGCGGTCTAAGTAGTAGTTTAAAATATCTTCAATATTCTCAAAATTGCGATAATAGCTGGCACGAGCAACACCGGCTGATTTAATTAATTGGGCAACGCGGATTTCTGAGAAGGGATGTTCGCTGAGTTCGATAAAAAAGCCATCTACAATTTGGTTTTTTAAATGACTGTCCTCTGGTGGTTGATGCATAATTTTCTCCATGTAATGTATCATGTATAAAATCATTATAGCAAATAAATAAAAAATAATGAGACATATTGACTCATTTTAAAGCTGATGATACACTATGTCTCATAAAGGGACGGGTTAAAAATCGTCGAAAGGAAAAAGAAAATGTCTGTAACACAAAACGGAAAAGGCTACAATCGAACACTAGCGTTTACCATTATGATGCTTGCTGCAATTTCTGGATCACTGATGCAAACTTCATTGGGAACGGCTTTGCCAAGTCTGATGAAGGCCTTTGACATTAGTATCTCAACAGCGCAACAAGCAACCACTTGGTTCTTGCTAACAAACGGAATTATGGTGCCTCTTTCAGCCTATTTGGCTAACCGAGTACCAACAAAATATTTGCAACTATCTGCTTCTTTGGCGTTGCTGGTTGGAATTATCATTACCATGCTGACTCCTGAGAATAGCAATTCTTGGTGGATATTTGTGGCTGGACGAATCGTCACTGCACTTGGTGTTGGGATTGTTATGCCCCTGCTGCAAATCGTAATCATTAATATGTATGCCCCAGAAGAGCGTGGTGCAGCCATGGGAATGATGGGGTTGGTCGTTGGAATGGGTCCTGCCATCGGTCCGACATTGACTGGTTGGATTTTGAAAGAAAATCATACAATTTTTGGCCTGACTTTGTCGGATCATTGGCAATCAATTTTTATTATTCCATTTATTATTATTGCCATTGCAACTCTTTTAACGCCAGTTTTCGTTAAAAATGTTATTCAAACATCAAAAATCAAGATGGATTATTTCTCAGTGGTCTTGTCAACAATTGGTTTTGGTCTCTTCTTGTGGGGCTTCACTAATGTAAGTACCCAGGGGTGGGGTGATTGGAGTCAAGTCATCCTGCCAATTTCAGCTGGTATCGTTGTCATCATTCTCTTTGGCTGGCGGCAACTTAAGCTCGACAAGCCATTCTTGGATATTCGAGTCTTTATGAATAAAGAATTTACAATTGCCTCAGCACAAATTATTTTGCTGACGATGGCGATGTATGGTGTTGAAATGATGTTGCCAACGTATCTGCAAAATGTACGTGGCTTAAATCCATTTGATTCAGGCTTGACGCTGATGTGGGGAGCTTTGTGCTTGGGCCTTATTAGCCCAATTGCTGGTATCTTGTATAACAAGGTTGGTACAAAACGTTTGTCATTTGTTGGTTTTTCCATGTTGGCGCTGGGAACACTGCCTTATATCTATTTGACACCAGAGACGCCAACGTTATTAATTACTGTCCTGTATACAATGCGAATGGCCGGTGTTGCTCTAACAATGATGCCACTGACAACGGCTGCAATGAGTGCGTTGCCCGATTCAATGGGTTCACATGGAACGGCTGCAAATAATACAGTTCGCCAGGTTGCTAGTTCTGTGGTAGTTGCATTGATGACTTCTGTCGTGCAAAACGTGACAAGTAACCACTTGCCAAGTAGTTCTTTGAAGACGACTGACCCAATTTTGTATGCAAGTAAGGCTCTAAACGCTTCGATGGATGGTTTCCAAATCGCCTTCATCTTGAGCTTTATCTTTGCTGTTATTGGTATCTTCTTACTGATTTTCTTGAAGAGCGGAAAGGAGTCAAATAAATGATTCTTTGGATTATTATGCTATTAGCAATCCTTGCCAGTGCTGTCATTTTTGTGATTAAGAATGCTGCTGTTCGCAATATCATCGGTGGCATCTTGTGGTTGGGAGTCTTAGCTTTGACAATTGTCTTGACTCTAAACATGCATGACCACCTTGGCATGGAAAAGAAGACGGTCACAACAACGACGCAAGTTTATTCAGCTGCCCCAGCGCAAGTGCCAGTTGGCATGGCTGCAGCCAAAAAGATTGGTGCTGATAACTATGTTTTGATTTATAAAGATCAAGCTAGTGACCAACAGGCCAGTGCTCATTTTGCTCCCGATAAGAGTGATGTTGTTAAGACTGTCAAGCAGTCAGCAACTTATGAAAAGGCAAACGTGACGCAGGCTCAGGTGAAAACAGTTACGACCAAGTGGGTTTATAAGAACGACTTTAACGAGTGGCTCTTTAAGCAACACAAGGAAGATAACTTGGTCAAAGTTCGTCATACTCTTCAAGTGCCTGAAAATTGGCAAGTCGTTTTAAAATAAGTTATTCTCATTAAATTAGCATTATTTTTCACAATATTTCTTCAAATACATCTCTAATAGCACCCGGGTCCTGCTTCCCGGGTGCTTTTTTGTGGGCTATTTTGGATGAAAGGCACAAAAAAAGAAGCCAAAACTCATGGTAAGCTTGGCTTTCTTGGTTGAAGTGGGGATGATTTATTCTTCTACTGACGGCTCTTTGTCGAAAAAACTATCTGGCATCGTATTGACCAAAAAATCAGCCATTTCTTCGGGACTTTCTTTGGCTCCGTTTTGTAACCAGGCCATCATGACGTGAAAGGAAGCACCAAAAACAAAGATATGTTTATAATTAAAGCCATGCTTTTTTTCAGGATGTTTAGCCTTGATAATTTCGCCAAAGTTTACAAAAAATTCATAAATATGGCTGGAAAGCCCCCTGTCGATTAACAGCATAAACCGTTCTTCCTGGCTTTTAAATGCAACAAAAGAATCAGTAAAGCGTCTCTTCATGGTTTCCCGGGTGCGATTATGGGGGATTGAACTTTGTTTCTCTTGCTCATGGTGTTGGGTCACCAAACAGGTTAAGTAAAAGGTCAAAATATCTTCGATGTTATCGAAGTTGCGGTAGTAACTTACCCGCGCGACTCCAGCTGATTTAATGAGCTGTGCAACTCTTATTTCTGAAAGGGGTTGTTCCTTTAATTGCTCAAAAAAACCGTCCACAATTTGTTGCTTAACTCGGATATTTTCTTGTTGGCCAAATTTCATCTAGGTTCCTCCACGACAAGTGTCGTTTTGTGATTAAATTCCTTTTTTTCTAAGAATATTATAGCAAATAAATAAATTTAGTGAAACATGTTGACTCAGTTAAATCTAACTGTTACACTATGTTCCATAAAGTAACTGGTACACATTGTACCACGAAAGGAAATAACGATGGAAGCAGTTCAAACAAATACTCGAACTTACAATCGAACACTCGTCGTCGTGGTCATGATGATTGCCATGGCCGCCGGTGCGTTGATGCAGACATCATTGGGGACGGCTATTCCTTCCCTAATGAAGGCTTTCGACATTAACTTGTCGACAGCTCAACAAGCAACGACATGGTTCCTTCTCTTTAACGG
This sequence comes from Fructobacillus tropaeoli, assembly GCF_016860625.1. Taxonomy (NCBI): domain Bacteria; kingdom Bacillati; phylum Bacillota; class Bacilli; order Lactobacillales; family Lactobacillaceae; genus Fructobacillus; species Fructobacillus tropaeoli. The sequence goes on along the minus strand of NZ_BOJU01000003.1, from coordinate 80,520 downwards.
GATGATGGTGCCATTGTCAGCTTACTTAGCTAACCGAATTCCAACCAAAATCTTACACATGGTTGCCTATGGATTACTCTTTATTGGGGTCTTGGTAACAATGTCCACACCAGAAAATAGTGGATCTTGGTGGATTTTCATTGTTGGCCGGATTATTTCAGCCATGGCTTTTGGAATCATGATGCCAATGATGCAAATCGTCATCTTAAACATGTATGCCCCCGAAGAACGAGGCGCAGCCATGGGTGCGATGGGATTGGTTATTGGAATGGTCCCAGCCATTGGCCCAACCTTGTCAGGTTGGATTTTGAAGCAAGACCACACGATTTTGGGCTTCACTTTGTCTGATAGCTGGCGCTCAACTTTCTTGATTCCTTTGATTATTACTGGAATTGCCTTGGTTTTGACACCATTCTTGATGAAGAACGTTATTCCAACTAAGAAGGCTAAGTTGGACTTCTTGTCATTGGTTCTCTCAACGATTGGTTTTGGTCTCTTCTTGTGGGGCTTCACCAACGTCGGTTCACACGGTTGGGGCAATGTGCCAAACGTGCTCGTACCAATTTTTGCCGGTGTTGCACTCTTAGTAGTCTTCGTTTGGCGTCAGTTGAAATTATCGAACCCATTCTTGGATGTTAAGGTCTTCTTGACGAAGGACTTTACGATTCCATCTGTTGTTGGAATTTTGGCCATGATGGCGATGTTCGGTGTCGAAATGATGTTGCCAACGTACTTGCAAAACGTGCGTGGCTTGTCAGCCTTTGATTCTGGATTGACTTTGCTCTGGGGAGCCTTGTTGATGGGTGTCTTCAGTGCCATCTCAGGTGCCTTGTATAACAAGGTCGGTGCACGGGCCTTAGGAATGGTTGGTTTTGCCATCCTTGGTTTGGGAACTTTCCCATTCTTGTTCTTAACTCCTGAAACACCAACCATTATTATTAGTGTCTTGTACGGTGTTCGAATGGCCGGGATTGCCATGGCCATGATGCCAATGACAACTAAGGCCATGGCCGCTTTGCCCGATGCAAAGACATCTCACGGTACTGCCGCTAACAACACTTTGCGTCAGGTTGCCAACTCTGTTGTGGTTGCCTTGTTGACATCAGTTGTTCAAAACGTTATCAACAACAACACACCAAGTAACCATTTGAAGGTTACGGAACCATTGCGCTACGCAAGCAAGATGTTGGATGCTTCTTTGGATGGTTTCAAGATCGCCTTTATGATCAGTCTTGGTTTCGCCGTTCTTGGTTTCATCCTGGCATTCTTTGTTAAGCAAGACAAGAAGGAGGAAGCTTAATCATGATTTTGGTAATTATTCCGATTTTTGTTGCCTTAGCTGCTGCTAGCTGGTTCCTGATGCCATCAAAAGTCCTGAAGGCTACTTTTGGAACAATCTTCTCATTGGCGATGGTTGCTTCAATTGGTTTGTTGGCTGCTAACATGGATTCTCATTATGGGATGAAGAAGGAAACAACGGTCGCTACCAAGCAGGTTTACTCTGCTGCACCGGCTCAAATGCCTGTGGGCATGGCTGCTGCTAAGAAGATTGGTACTGACGACTACGTTTTGGTCTATAAGGACCAAGCAACGGACAAGGAAGCAACCGCTCACTTTGCGCCAGATACAAGTGACATTGTCAAATCAGTTAAGCAATCAGCTACTTATACGAAGGCTGATGTTCAAACTGCCCAGGTTAAGACGGTGACAACGAAGTGGGTTTACAAGAACGATACTTACAAGTGGTTGTTCAAGCAAAATAAAGAAGATAACTTGGTCAAGGAAGTACACACTCTAGAAGTGCCTACTAGCTGGCAAGTTGTCCTCAAGTAACTGACGCTTAAAGTTAACTGACGCTTAAAGTTAACTTACGCTTAAAAAATACATTTCTGCTTAATTTATTCTTCTCTCCAAGCACCCGGATTCTGCTTTCCGGGTGCTTTTTCTATTTTGTCATTCATTTCTGTTATAATTGAAACAAAAGTGTAAAGAGGGTGGCTGAAATGCTGACACCATTAATTTATTTATTATTAGCGCTTGTGGTCGTGGCAGTCATCGCTGTTGCCATTGATAAGCGGAACTTCATTTTTGGAAGTTTACTGATTTTTTCGTTATTGCTGACGGTGATGGCCCTGTATCTGAAACTAGCCGGTTACGTCTTAGACCGGCAAATACCGGTGATGAACATTTTGGTTATTTTGTTGCCAATTGCAGTGATTGCCTTCGCCATTTTTTGGTTGGCGCGCAATACTAATATTATTTCCCATAAGGAAGGGAAGAGTTTTACCGCTAAATTAGCGCTCTTCTTGGCAGTCACGATGGGCATTGATTTTTATTTGCTCTTTTTGATTGGGGAAGTCCATGGTCGCTTGCTTTTCTTCTGCTATACGCTGGGATTGCTCGTCTACAATACTTTCTTCTTGCTGTTTCTCAGTTACCTGGGTTATTCACTTTTGTACCAGGTATTGCCAGCGACGAAGAAGGCTGATTACATCATTGTGCTGGGTAGTTATATCCATAATGGCCGGGTCACTCCGTTGCTCCAGAGTCGAGTGGACCGGGCCTTGGCCTATTACCGTCAGGCTGAAGAGGGAAAACGACCAAAGTTTGTGGTATCGGGAGGAAAAGGCTCTGACGAAAGTACTTCCGAGGCCGATGCCATGCGGAAGTATTTGCTCGAAGTCGGTGTGCCGGCAGAAGATATCATCTTAGAGGATCAGTCCCGCAATACCTTTGAGAACTTTATGTTTTCCAAGGAAAAGATTCTAACAGACTGGGAAAAATCCGGCCGTACTGGTCAACCGCAGATTCTCTTTTCGACCAGCAATTACCATGTTATGCGGGCTAGTCTTTATTCCAAGCGGATTGGTTTTTCCGCTCAGGGAATTGGGGCGCCGACTTCTCTGTACTTTTTGCCAACGGCCTTGATTCGAGAATACGTCGGAATTCTTTCCTATTACCGTTTAATTACCTTTTTGCTTTTGGTCGTTGAGGCCTTTCTTGCTTATTTGATTGCCTTTTAAAAAAAACGATAGTCACTGATCTCTGGTCAGTGGCTATCGTTTTTAGTAGCGTGATGATTGGGGCTAGTTTGAATCTGATTTTCTTAAATTAGTGAAGCGTCATCAAATTATAAATAATAAAGACGAGCCCGATTAGAAAAAGGAAGGCAGCAATTCCAAGTAATGGGAGCATGCTGACGTCTCCTTGACGGAAAAGCTTCCAGCCGTGAGCGGCCGCAAATAAGATAATTAATAAAGCGAAGGCGACGACGAGTAATCCAACAATGGCCATGATTTTGGCTCCTTTCAACTCCTCAATAAGGACCATTATACCGATTAATAGTCGATTGAAAAAGAGACAATCTGCTCAACCTGTTGTTTTTGTCGTCATCGGAAAAATCAGTCTGAACACAGCCGGTTAGCGGCGATGGTACTTTGACCACCAAAGGTGATTGAATTTGATGGTTGGCCGTGATAATGGTTCGTTTCTAATATTTTGCTATTTGAAGATGGGCAATTCACCTAAGAGTTGCACAATGATAATCCAGAGCGGCAAGACCACGGTAGCCGAAATTGTTGAAATCAGCGAGGTGTTCGCTGCCAGTAAGCTTTGATGGTTGAAGGCCATGGCGTAGTTAACTGCCACGGTGGCAACGGGGGTCGCCATCATAATGACCATTGTCGCCATGGCTACTTGATCAACGGGCAAAATATGGGTAGCGTTTGCCAAGATGGCAATGGCAGCCATGATGATTGGGACGATAATGACTTTATTGAAGGAATAGTACCAGGCGGTGCGGTTTTTAATCGCATCTGCAAAGGGCATCTGAGCCAAGTTAGCTCCAATGGCTAACCAGGCTAATGGTGAAGCTAGGCCGGCTAACAGCTTCATCCAGGCAAAGAGCCAAGGGACGGTCATATCGAGGCGGTAGAAGGCCACCTGGCTGGTTTTACCTCCAGTGCTGATACTGATTTGAGGCATCCAATTTTGGCTAACCCAAAGAATCAAGCCTAAGAAGGTGGCAATCACAATTGGGTTAACGAGCATCTTTTTGATATGTTCACCGCGTAGCTGCTCCCCGGACATTTTGATGTAGGCGTAGGAGTATAAGAAGACGCGGTAGCCGATGTTGAAGACAGAAGCATACATAATCCCCTTAGCGCCGTAGACGGCACCGGCGATTGGCATCCCAAAGAAAGTTGTTGACCCAAAGGCGGTTAAGACACCTAGAACGTCTCGTTGATCTTTATCATAGCGACCGTACAAAAAGGGCATCGTGACAATTAAAATGACATAAATAATCAAGCCCCAAATCAGAACATCCATACTTTGGACGAGGGTTTGATGGTTCAATGGGGTTAGAAAGGCCGTAAAAGCTAAGAGGGGTAGGGCAACCGTCATCGTGATGCTCGTCAAAGTTTTGACGGCATCTTGGCTAAGAGTTTGCCGCTTACGAAGCCAAAAACCTAAGAGAATGGTCCCTAAGGTTTCAACAATCGCAGCGATAATCGAAGTGTTGGTAAGCGTTTTTTCAAGAGCAGAGCTAATCGACATTTATACCTCCCAGTGCCAACTTGTGGCGATAAACGATTTATTTATTAGTCTATCATTAAAATTAGATTAGAACAATTCTCTTGTTAGCAAAACTAACTTACAAAATTGTAACAAAATGAAATAAAAGAAATGGCCAAAAAGATTGTTCGATTATCGAAGTTCTTGTATAATAATAGTATTCTTTATGTGAGACAAAATAGCCCCAACCATTACTGGTTGGGGCTTTCTGCTGTCTTCTTCAATATTATTTACTGAAGTTAACCGTTGGATTTTGTTGGGCAGAACTGTCTGCGGTGAAGTAGTTGAACTTGTGGTGATTCGTCATAGATGCCACCAAAGAACTAGGGAATGACACAACCTTGTTATTGTAGTCTTGAACAGCCTTGTTATAAACCTTGCGCTCGTATGTCACACGATTGTTAACGCCCTCTAGTTGAACCATCAGAGTTTGGATTTGGTCAGAAGACTTCAAATCTGGATAGTTTTCGTTAATCGTCGAAACCATCAGATTGAAAGCCTTATCCTGATTTTGCATGGCCGTTGTCTTTTGGTCTTGATCGTTGGCATTCGCATAGCTTTGCTTTGCTTGATTGTATTGGGTTCTGGCATCAGCAATCTTGCCGTAAATGGCAGATTCCTGTCCCTGGGCTCCCTTAACAGCATTAACCAGATTTGGAATCAAATCGGCGCGGTTTTGCAACGCGGTTTGAATACCACCAGTGGCAGCATCAACATCCTGTTCCTTGCGGGACAAGCCATTGGCAGAAGAAATAAAGCCACCAATGAGAATGATGAAGACAAGGGCGACAACTGCCGTAATTTGCCAACCGCGTTTCTTGTAAAAGGGCGTCTTTTCATTAATGATTGTCATGATTCGTATCCTTTATCGTTGTTTAGCTTGACGCTATTAGAAATATTGTAGCGGGGATTGTATCCTGGCGCAACCGTAGTCAGTCTTTAGAAATCAGATCCACCGCCACCAAAGTCACCACCACCGCCGGAATCAGACCCACCACCGAAGTCTGAACCGCCAAAGTCAGATCCATCAAAATCGGATCCGCCGCCAAAACCACCACCAAAATCATCGTAGTGGTCATCGTCAAAATGGCGTCTTGGGCCCGAAAAGAGGTTTGAAAGTAGTAATCCTCCTAGGAACCAATTAAGACCTGAACTGTGGCCGCGTTGCGGTCCATTTGGTGATTGATTGAAGTAGCGTGTATTGCCATTACCGCCGCGATAATAAGACGTGTTGCCGCCATTAAAGCGACGCATTTTCGACCAAACTAGGAAAATGACGAGGGCAAGAACACCAACTAAGCCAAGGGCAATCACCGCACTGGTTGTTGAGGCGCTTTGCTTACCACTTGTTGGTGTTGTTGGTAGCGTCTTTTCAACCTGTAAAAAGAGATTGCGAATCCCTCGATCAATCGCTGTTGGGTCCGAAGATTTTAACTCCTGCTGGTTAGCTTGTAGGAGCTGATAAATTTTACCATCAGGCAAAACGGATTCAACACCGGTTCCGGTCACGACACGGACATTATTTTGCCCGTTGTTCTTAGCAAAGACAATAATGACACCATTGTCTTGCCCTTTTTTACCAGCGTGCCAAACCGAGCGCATGGTTAAATCGTTAGTGAAGTCGCGGATTGATTGGCCATCGGTATTGTCGACGGTCAAAACGGCCACTTGGGGCTGTTCCTTGGTCTTCTTAAACGTTTGCTCCTGCTTTAAGATTACCTGTTTGGTTTGATCTGAAAGCACATTGGCATTATCAGTCACAACAAAGTTCGAGCTGGGTTCAATTTTGTTCGGGTCTTCTGCTTGAGCGGTTTGAAAGTGAAAACTCAGGAAGAAGAGGGCTAGTACGCTAATGGTGGCCAGCCCGAATTTATTTTTTAGCAAAGCCATCACGAGACCTCCATTCTAATGAAACAAAACAGTTGCGCAGTGATTAGCGGCTGAAGTCTTGGCTAATACTCTTGGCGCTCTTGGGGCTTAATTTGGACCCATCATTTTGATTTTGCAAGACGAGTTCGCGAATGAGGTTAATCACTTCGGGATTTTCTGGTAGCTTTGAATGACCAGCGTTATCGCCTGAAACTGTCGTTTGGGTGTACTTAGCAACATTCTTTTGGAAAATATACTTACCAGAAAGCACGGATTGAACAGGAACCTTCCCATCGTCCGTGTAGTCTTCAGAACCAGCAACCGAGTAGACCACCAAATCACTTGGTAGGCTACTTGCACCATCGATCATATCCGAAAGCATGGTTGTCTGTCGTGTTGTTGAGGTTTCAGAGAAGTTGAAAGGTGTTCCCAAAGTCATCAACGTCCGAATGTGGAAATTGGTTGAACTATAGTAATTTTCCAAATAGTCTGTCCAAATCAGACCACCGTTTGAGTGACCGACTGCGGAGAAGTTCCGGAAGTGGTAACGAGATTGTAGGTCGTTCATGACCTTTGAAAGTGCTTCGGAATCAGCTTGAATGGTTGGATAGTTGTCTTGGTTACGTTCAAAACCAACGACAATAAATGGTCGGCGATTAGAGCCATCAACGTGACCAGAATAAGTCAGGCTACCGTCGTAATTGACCTGAACCTTCAAGACAGAGTGGGTCCCCTTATCACGGTCTTCTGAATTAATGGTAGCAAAGAGGTCGTCAAATCTTCTGACGGTCGCACTTGATCCAGGGACAAAGATAACAGGCTCCATCCGCGATTTTTGAATTGCTCGGTCATTTTGGTGCTCGGAAAGCATCCAGACACGACCAAAGAGAGCAATGATAACGGTTAAGAGGACCGTTAAGAACAGCATAAATTTTGTACTTTTAGCCATGCTTAGCCTCCTTTTTAACCATGTCCTTCACGAACGGCCAATAAATCAAAATTGAACCAAGCAGCACAAAGATAGCTAAAATTAATGATCGCCAAGGGGTTTGACTGGCCATAAAGCCAAGCAGTAAGTGAGGCGTTCCGCTGGGAGCACTAAAGACGGTTGGCCGAACAAAATTGAGCTTAATAGCGATACTGGCTGAAAGTGAACCAAAAAGGGAACTCAAAATCATCGGTACCAATGTCAGTGGTCGGAAGAAAAGCGGAATTCCGTAAGCTAAAATGCGGTTACTGTCAAATAGAGCTGGGAGTAATGACCAGAAACCGAGTCGACGGTTCTGCTTACTCTTAGCAAATATGAGAATTAGTGCCAATCCTAATGTTGCGCCAACGCCGCCAATCATAGCTGAAGCCGTCAAAACAGAATAGGGATTTTGTGGCTGTGGCAATGTGGCCATCACTGATTGGTAGACGGCATTCAGGTTGGTGTTCACCTGGGCCAAATCTGTGGCGCCAGTCGACAAGTCCAAAGGAATGCTGATTCCTAAGACGAGTAAGATAGGAGCTAAAACAGCCACCAACGCCAATGAATAGAAATGGGCAAAAAAATCAGACGAAAAGAAGGTCGTATAGGTTCCCTGAGTTACAAGGTTTGGCATAAATGATGCACCGGTAACGATAAGGATTGAAACGACGGCTGCCCAACTCAAATAGGTGAAGCCCATGTCTTGTAATCGATCTTTCGTAATTTTGGTTAAGGCCAAGTAGCTAAGATTAACCAGATAGGCTACTAGTAAGCTAAGGCCAAGATGAATGGTCAACTGCCCTTGGTTGGATACAGTAGAAATTGTCTGAACTAAGACTAGACCAAAGTTAACGGTGACCGGCAAGATTGGGTCTCTTTTTTCGGATAGCTTTTCCGTTAAATATTTTTTGGTCCAAAGCGCAATCGTAAAGGCCACGACTAGGTAGTCTAAGACATTGCCAATTCCTTGGGAAATGAGTGGATTATTGAAAAAGTGAATTTTGTAATGAAAAATAGTGGCGAATAAAGCGCCAGGGTCTAAAAATAATCGAGTAATCAAACGCCAATAAACATCAATGATTACCAAAGGTAATACCTGTTTAAAGGAAGAAAAAAGATTTTTGATAGGTGAAAGACCTACCCAAGCTCGATCCCATTGTTGAACCTTTGTTAGGATCTTTGCAAACATGTAACAGAGCCTCCAGACTGCCCCGAAATTCGGGGTGTATTACAAGAAAAGGGTATTGTGCTATAATAGTAAAAGTGTTTTACTAGATACCACTGGTAATATGCCAATAATTATAACACTAACCGAACAATTTTGGGGGCGTCACGCGATGTTCAAGCGTTTTCTAAGCAAGCCCTGGGTGACATTTATTGTCAGAACCCTGGCTTATTTTTTAATCATTTTAGCCTTGATTTATCTGTACGGCTATTCCGGTGTCACCGGGGGCCACTTCATTTATAACGAATTTTAAAATAAAGAGGAAGCGACAAAATGATTGATAACATTTACAAAAATATTGATGCCTATGCAGTAGAAAACCCTGATGCGGTTGCCTACGATGGTTTGGGCCATACTTATACTTACGGCGATTTGAAGTCATACTCTGACTCATTGGCCGCCTACTTAGATGAGCAAAACTTGCCTGACAAGTCACCAATTATGGTTTTTGGTGGTCACCAATTTGAAATGGTAGCTGCTTTCTTAGCTGCTGTAAAATCAGGCCACGCCTATGCACCGGTCGACAAGGACTCTGCCAAGGATCGAATCGAAAACATCTTGGAAATTGGTCAACCTTCAGCAGTGATTGCTTTGGATGAATTGCCATTGCCAATCGATTCTGTTCCTGTCTTCCAGGGCGAAGAATTGCAAGCAGCCTTTACTGCTAAGAAGTCATACGAGTTAACTCACCCGGTTTTGGGCGATGATAATTACTACATTATCTTTACTTCTGGTACGACTGGTAAGCCAAAGGGTGTTCAGATTTCACATAAGAACGCCTTGTCTTATTTGAACTGGCTCTTCTCTGATGAATTTGATTTGCACCGTGGTGACAACGTCTTGACACAGACGCCATTCTCATTTGACGTTTCTGTTATGTCATGGGGTGGTTCACTGTTGATGGGTGGCGTAATGAAGCCATTGTCAAAGGAAATTGCCGATGACTTCAAGCAACTCTTTACAGTTTTGCCAGAAATGGACTTGGACTTGTGGGTTTCAACTCCTTCATTCGCCAACGTTGCCTTGTTGAGTCCTGATTTTAAGCAAGAAAATTACCCTCGCTTGAAGAAGTTCTTGTTCTGTGGAGAAGTTTTGACAGCAACAACTTCTAAGAAGTTGCGCGAACGCTTCCCAGATGCCCGAATCTTCAATACTTACGGACCAACGGAAGCAACTGTTGCCGTATCAGCCATTGAAATCACGGACGAAGTCTTGGCCAAGTACGACAAGTTGCCAATCGGTTACATGCAACCTGAAATGAAGGCAACCATCATGGATCAAGACGGAACGGTCTTGCCAATTGATGAACCAGGTGAAATTGTTTTGTCTGGTGCAGCTGTTTCAAAGGGTTACTTAAACAATCCTGAAAAGACGAAGGCCGCTTTCTTAACGGTTGACGGTCAACCAGGATATAAGACTGGTGACTTGGGTTACATGGACAAAGACGGCTTGTTGCACTACAAGGGTCGTGTGGACTTCCAAATCAAGTTGCATGGTTTCCGAATCGAATTGGAAGAAGTCGCTCAGCACTTCTTGAAGTCTCAGTGGGTTGAACAGGCTGCTGCCGTTCCTCGCTACGATGCAGATGGCGAAGTTAAGCAACTGTTGGCCATTGTTGTGCCAAAGAAGAACGACTTTGAAAAGCCAATGGATTTGACTAACGCTATTAAGGCTGATTTAAAGGACATCATCATGCCATACATGATGCCATCACGGTTTATCTACCGCGATGCCATGCCTTTGACACCAAATGGTAAGGTAAACTTGAAGGGCCTGATTGCCGAGGTGAATGGCAATGCCTAATCTACAACCCTATGCCGATCCGACCTATTTCTTTTACCTCTTAGTGGCTTTGGCGCCACTGGCAATTGGCCTTTACTTCGGTAAGCGTTTTGTCTGGTATGAGATTTTGGTCTCTTTGGCTTTTATCTTTTTAATTTTCGATACTGGCCACTATGTGAACCAGGGAATTGCGATACTAGTTTATAGTATCTGGCAGTTCTGTCTCGTGTCCTTTTATTCGGCTTACCGCAAAACAAAGAATGCTAACTGGGTTTTCTACTTAATGGTAGCATTGTCAATTTTGCCGATTACAATGGTGCGCTTCGGTGCCATTGGCGTTTTCAAGCCTGAATTCACGCTGCTTGGTTTCTTAGGAATTTCTTATTTGACTTTCCGCTCAACAGGGATGATTATTGAGACGCGGGATGGTGCCATTAAAGAGTTTAAGCCAATCATGTTTTTGCGCTTTATGCTCTTTATGCCAACCCTGTCATCAGGTCCAATTGATCGTTACACGCGCTTTGCCGGCGATGCCGGTTCGGTGCCAGAGCGAACGGACTACATTGACATGCTGGGCTACGCAGTCAAGTCTTACTTCCTAGGCTTTGTCTACAAGTTCATTTTGTCTTATTACTTCGGTCAAATCGTCTATCCATTCTTTCAGAGTTTGGCAATGGGCGACAACCATCACGGCTTTTCCTGGTGGTTGATTGGTGTGGCCTATTCCTATGGTATGTATTTATTCTTTGACTTTGCGGGTTATTCTCGCTTTGCCATAGCTACATCTTATGTCATGGGGATTAAATCACCAATAAACTTTAACCAACCTTACCGGGCCCATAACATCAAGGACTTTTGGAATCGTTGGCACATGTCGTTGTCATTTTGGTTCCGAGACTTCGTCTTCATGCGTTTCTCCTTCATGGTGATGCGTAAGAAGTGGATTAAGAACCGGACGACTGTTTCAAACGTTGGCTATTTGGTCAACATGATGGTCATGGGTCTTTGGCACGGATTGACATGGTATTATATCGTTTATGCTTTGTTGCATGGAACGGGAATGATTGTCAACGACGCCTGGTTGCGCTTTAAAAAGAAGCATCGTGACCAAATTCCACATAACAAATTCACGGAAGTGTTCGCCATTTTCTTGACCTTCAACTTCGTGATGTTAACATTCTTGGTATTCTGTGGATTCTTAGATAAGTTCTGGTTCCACCACTAATAGAGGAGAAATATAATGGACGTAAAAGCAGGCGTATTAGAAGTTTTGAACAACATCATTGGGGAAGACTTGTCTTCACAAATGGACGAAAACTTATTTGATTCAGGGTTGTTGGATTCAATGGCTACTGTTGAATTGTTGTTGGACTTGGAAAACAAGTTCGGTATTCAAGCACCAGTTTCAGAATTTAACCGTGAAGACTGGGACACAGCAAACAAGATTATTGCTAAAGTAGAATCATTGTTGGGATAAAACCTCATGACTAACAAGAAAAAATTGTGGCAGATCTTTGGCCCGGTGCTTGCAGCACTGGCACTTATCGGCCTGGTCTTTTTTCTGCCATTCCCGCTGGACCATTATAGCCAGCAGGATTTGAGAGAAGCTTCTGTTTCCTTCTCAAGCCAAATCGTCAAAGGGGAAGCGGTTAAAGACGCTGCCTTTAGTGACAAAAAAGTAAATTATATTCCTTTCTTTGGTTCATCAGAACTTTCTCGTTTTGATTCTTTGCATCCATCTGTTTTGGCTGAAAAGTATAACCGTTCTTATCGACCATTTATGCTTGGTAAGGCGGGATCCGAATCGATGGTTCAATTCTTGAATATGCAGGAAATGCCAAAGGCCTTGAATCATAAGAAGGCAGTCTTTGTGATCTCACCACAGTGGTTCACCAAGACGGGCTCAACAGGCGCGTTCTCAATCTTCTATTCACCACTACAAGTGGTTGATTGGTTGTTGAACATGGACAAGCCAAGCCAAACCGATCAATTTATGGCCCAGGCCTTGTTGAAGCAGTCTTTGGTTCGTGACAAGCCGATGTTTAACCGGATGTTACACAACGTGGAAGATGGTCAGGGTCCAAGTTCAGCTGATAAATCAGCTTTGCGCTTCCAGCATAAGATTTTGTCACGACAGGATGCCTTGTTCTCGAACTTTGAAACAAGTCATAACTACAAGAATGAAGTGATGAAGTATGCCAAGGACTTGCCTAACCAGTACCAAGAGCAAGCTTTGAACCAAATTGGTTTTGAACAGGGTGAAAAGAACACCGGTTCAAACCGCTTTAGGATTAAGAACTCGTTCTATCGTACTCGTGTTTGGGCTGATCAGAAGATGCTTAAGGATGCTCAGGTTAACTATGACTACCGTCAGTCAGTTGAATACGCATACTTGCAAGCCGTTTTGGAAAACTTTGCCAAGAACCATACGGATGTCGAATTCGTCATTACACCGGTTAACCAACGTTGGGTTGCTTATACTGGTTTGTCTGATAAGATGTACTACCAGGCGGTTGATAAGATTAAGTATCAGTTGCAAAGCCAAGGCTTTAACAACATTGCTGATTTGTCACACCGTGGTGGGGAAGACTTCTTCATGCAGGATACCATTCACATTGGTTGGCGTGGTTGGCTGGCATTAGATCAGTACTTGAATCCATTCTTGTCTGGTAAGTACCAGGATAACGACTACAAGATTAACAACAACTTCTTGTCAAAGGAATGGCAGAACTTTAAGCCACAAGATCAAGAACTACAAACCTTTTCATAAAAAGTTAGAGGATTGACACATTCTGTGTTGATTCTCTTTTTTTTTGATAAAATGGAGGTATGATTATCGGAATCGGAAACGACATGGAGTCCATTAGCCGAATTGAAGGCGTATTGTCTAGACGACCAAACTTCTTGTCGACAATCTTAACGCCAGCTGAGCAGGAGGCGGTTCAAAAGCGGACGGGCAAGCATTACTTAGAGTTTGTTGCGGGCCGTTTTTCAGCCAAGGAAGCCTATGCCAAGGCATTGGGGACCGGGATTGGCCGCGATGTGTCTTGGCAGGATATTTCAATCCTTAATGCCAAATCAGGTCGACCAATTATGAAGGTTGTTGGACAAAAAAATCGAATTGAAGTTGCCATTACCCATAGTGGCGACTACGTTAGCACGGTTGTTACGATTGAAAGAGTTGGCTGGTTTCAACGCCTCACGGCTCATTTTATTGGTAGAAAAGAGAAATAGACATGAATGATGATTCATTTTCTAGGCGAGGAGCGGCACTCTTCGTTTCAGCAACAGCGCTGGTTCATAATGCCAAAACAATTATGGCCCACGCAAAAGCCAAACGCCTAATTGCCGTTATTAAGGCCAATGCCTATGGTCATGGTGCCAAATGGGCCGCGACAGTTTTGGCGAGTCAAGCAGACGTTCACGACTTTGCTGTGGCAACGGTCGACGAAGGACTTTCAGTCCGTCAGGTTTTACCGAAAAAAAGTGACCAGATTGTCCTCCTTGGCGTACAAAACGTTGATTTGGTACCAGTGATGGCGGAAAACTATCTCGCACCGGCTGTTGGCAACCTGGATTGGTTACTGGCTGCAAGAGACCTTTTACAAGCTAGCGAAAGGCCACTGCCACCTTTGCGAGTCCATCTGGCGATTGATACCGGCATGGGTCGAATGGGTGCCAAGACGAAGGCTGATTTGTCATCGATGTATCAGTTTGTCATGGGTGAGGATGCCTTTGAACTGGCAGGGGTTTTCACGCACTTTGCTACGGCAGATGATCAAAACCAGGCTTACTATGACCAGCAGAAGGCTGATTTCTTAGCACAGGTTACGTCCTTGGATATCGATTCCAAGTACTGGCATGTTGCGAACTCTGGTTCGGCACTCTTCCATTTTGATGAAATTCCAACCGAAACGATTCGCGTTGGTTCGGCCCTTTATGGCTATAACCCGGCCTATCCAGCCAAGAAAACTGACCTGCCATTGCAACCGGTGGCGACCTTTAAAGCTAAAATTTGGGGTGTTCATCAGCTGTTGGCTGGTGAGGCAGTTTCCTACGGCGCAACCTATGTAGGACAAGAAGACCAATGGGTTGGAACAGTGCCGATTGGCTATGCCGACGGTTATCATCGAACGTTTGCGGGTATGACCGTTTTGGTCAACGGTCATAAAGAACGAGTCCTTGGCCGGGTCACAATGGATCAAATTATTGTTTCATTGAGTAAGCCTGTTCCAATCAATACGGATGTGATTCTATTTGGTCAAGATGGCCAGGAAAAAATCAGTATTGAGGAACTGGCCGAATATGGCCAAAGTATTCCTCACGAAGTCTTAACTGGAATTGGGTCACGAATTCCACGCATTATTGAAGACTAACAGTCGTGACAAGTGGTACACTAAGTGACAAAATAGGGCAAATCGCCCATACATAAGAGGATAGACATGACAGCAGATTACGAAAACGTTCGCCGCGGCGATGTTTTTTATGCCGATTTAAAACAGGGAATTGGCTCCGAACAGTCCGGCTTGCGCCCGGTTTTAGTGGTGCAAAATGATATGGGCAACATGAACGCCCCAACCACGATTGTGGTGGCCATTACTTCCAAAATGGCTAAGCCCAAGTTGCCGACACATATTTCACTACCGGCGGCAATTAGTGGGATTAAACGGGATTCCATTATTTTAGCCGAACAAATCAGAACCATCGATAAGCACCGTTTGCGCGACCGCATTGCCCACATTGACCAGCAAGATGGTTTAATGAAGGCGGTGGCAAAGGCCTTGAAAATTAGTATTGGCTTGGCCTAAAATTTTTTAGATGATTGCCTTCCAGCAGGCATCAACCACCGTTAGCAATGATTATCGCTTGTTAGCCTGATTAACGAGGGCATCATCTTCGCCAGACCATGGTAAAGGCCTTTTAATATGACCTTAATCTGTTGTTGCTAAAGTAATATTACTGATAAGACATTTTAACGGGCACTGACTGCCCCAAAGGAGAAGGACTATGGCCAAAGCGATTAAAATCTTGTTAATTGAAGATGATAAGAATCTGGCCGATAATATTGTCGGCTTTTTGGAAGACTTTGCCGATGTCACAGCGGTGACGGATGGCCAAGACGGTGAATATGAAGGAAAAGAAGTTCCTTACGATCTCATTATTTCTGATTTGATGTTGCCGGGTGAAAATGGCCTGGAAATCATTAAGAACCTACGGGATGACAAAGTGGATACGCCTGTTCTGATTTTAACGGCGAAGGCATCTTTGGACGATAAAATTGAAGGCTTCAACGTTGGGGCCGATGACTATTTGACCAAGCCTTTCCACCGGGAAGAATTATTGGTTCGAGTAAAGGCGCTCTTGCGTCGAACGGGTGTCTATTCTGAAGATAACACGATTACGGTCGGTGAACTAACGATTAACTTAGAAAATCGTGGTGTCCAGGTTCACGGGCAAAGTGTTAAATTAGTTGGGAAGGAATTCGATATTTTGACCTATTTGGGTCAAAACAAGAATATCATCGTGACCCGTGACCAAATTTTTGATCGCGTTTGGGGAATCGATTCTGATACCACGATTAACGTGGTCAATATTTATTTGAATAATCTGCGCCGAAAACTTGAGGCAGTTGGCCAGGGCGGGCTAATTAAGACGCTTCGTAACATTGGTTTTATTCTCGAGGTACCGGATGCCAAGACTGATTAATCGCAAACAACAAATTGATAATTTCTCAACGTTGGCCCTGGGTCTAATGGTCATTTTTGGCTTTTTGGCCGGGGTTATTTTTTGGGTTTATACCTTCACGATTTACGATAGCTCTGACAAGGTCATTAACCAGTATGTGGAGTACTATCAACGGAATAATTGGTTGGATGAAGGCGCCTCTGCTAAGCAAAAGATGCTGACGGCTGACTCCATGCGCCATATGCCAGAAGATTTTCGTGGAAACTTCTTGTACTATGATGACAAGGGGAAGGAAATTGAAAATCAGACAAATAATAATGGTTCCAAAAATGTCTTAACGAGGCGTTTCGGTCTGAAGTTTGATACCAGTGATTTGAACTTAGCACCCAGAACGGTTCACGTTAATAAGACTTACCTGCGAATTCAAGCCGTTAAATTCAAGCCGAACACGGTCTTAGTACCAGATGGCCAAGGTTTGAAATCAGCTACTTATGGTTACGTCTTTGTTGATGTCACGGATACTGTTTTGAATTTGAAAAAATTCCAAGATGTGATGGTTTGGTCATTTGTTTCGGCCTTTATCTTTGCTTTGTTCTTTGCCTTCTTTATTGCACGACAAAGTATGAAACCAATCTTAAAGGCCTGGGATCAGCAACAAGACTTCGTTAATAACGCTGCCCACGAATTGCGGACACCGATGTCGGTCATTCAAGGGAAGCTGGAAACGATGCTGACCAAGCCGGATAATACAATCCGTCAGCAGTCCGAAGCCATTATCCTGTCGCTATCGGAAGTCAGACGGTTGAATTCCTTGACCAATAACATGTTAACCTTGGCGAAAACCGGGTCAAACATGACCAAGATTGAAAAGGAAAAAACCGATGTCGGGCAGTTTTTGAAGCAAATTTTGTCACCCTACGTTGAAATGGGGGAAATCTCCGACAAAAAGGTGGTTATCCACAATGCTGTGCGTCAGGAAGTTGAAATTGATCAAAAACGGATTCACCAATTATTGGTACTGTTAATGGATAACGCACTCAAGTATTCGGACGACGGTGCTACCGTGACGGTTTTCGCTGCGATTGAGAAAAAACGCTTAGCACTTTCGGTTGCTGATACTGGCCGGGGCATTTCAGCTGATGCGAAAAAGCATATCTTTGACCGCTTTTACCGCGAGGATAAAACTGGAAACCGGGAAACTGGTGGTACTGGTTTGGGTCTTTCCATTGCAGAATGGATAGTTGCTGCCCATAATGGTAAGATAACCGTAAGTGATAATGAACCAAAGGGAACAATTTTTAAGGTGACCCTTCCACTTTAAGTGTGGTGTAAAAATCAGAAAATATTGAAAGGAAAGTTGCCGGATGATTCGTAAAAGAGTACACGCTTTTACTACTATGATAGTGGCTGCCTTTGTAATCGGAGCATTGCTGGTGTGGTTTAGTTCCTCACCAGGATCTTGGTATCAAAGTCAGTTGGCGCAAGCCACCCATACGAATGCTGCCGGGACGGCAACGGTGGCAAAAACTGCCTATACAAGCAATGATCAGGCAACTAGTGCGTACAACAAAGTTAAAGATGCCGTCGTGACGGTGCAAAATTTACAAAAATCAGCTTCACTAAGCGATGGTGCATCAGCCTTTGATGACCAAACAAAGGATAAGCAGCAGACCGATTATGAGACAGCAGCCCAGGGATCAGGCGTTGTGGTTAAGATTGGAAAGGATACTGCTGATATCGTGACGAATAACCACGTGATTGAAGGTTCAGCAGCCATCCAGGTCGTTGATGCTAACGGTCAAAAGGCCGAAGCAACTGTTATTAAAACAGATACGGCCAAGGATTTAGCCTTGATTCGCGTGAAGTCAACCGCCTTTAAGCAGGTTGCTAAGCTGGCGGATAGCTCGTCTTTGAAGTCCGGTCAACAGGTGCTGGCCCTTGGATCGCCATTGGGAGCAGCCTATGCCTCAACGATGACGAAGGGGATTATTTCGTCACCAAACCGGATGCTAGCAATTTCACAGACCAATAATCAAAACGTCCAAGTTATCCAAACAGATGCGGCCATTAACCCTGGTAATTCGGGTGGGGCCTTAATTAATTTGGATGGGGAGGTCGTCGGCATTAGTTCTGCTAAGATTTCTGCTGGTGCTGCTGATACCAATATTGAAGGAATGGGCTTTGCCATTCCAGCTAATACGGTGGCCGCTTTTATTAAATAAAAACTGCTCCATACTAGTTAGTACCAAGCAGTTAAAAATGATTAAAAAGAAAACCAAGCCGAAAGGCTTGGTTTTTTGTTAGAATGAAGTTGACTTATTGAAGTGTTCCTTCATACCAGTCAGTTACTTGCTTTGGTGTTAGGCGTTCTCCGTGACCAATTTGGTCGACTTTTTTGCCATCAACAAAGAGGACAAAAGAAGGAATACCTCGTAAACCATAGCTTGTTGCTAGGTCCAAGTTGTCATCGCGGTCGGCGTCAATCCAACCAGCTGTCTTAGAAACTTCATCCTTGATTCCTTGAACGAAAGGTTTGATGACCTTGCAATCACCACACCAGTCGGCCGATAAGAACATGAGCTGCCGGCCAGGTTGGTCGATAAAGGTTTGAATTTCTTCGTTTGTGTGTTTTTCAGGTTGGTACATGGGATTGACCTCCGTTATTTTTCATCTATTATAGCATGAAAATCAGAATTTATAAAATTGGCCTAGTTGTAATCGTGTCGTTATTTGAAAGCAAAATAAGGAAAACAAATGCAGTCAGTAACTGATTTTTATCAAGACCATCGAGGACCGGTGATTTCACAGGAATTAACCATCAAAAATGGCCTGAAAAGTGCCTGTGCCCGCGATCAGGCACAGTATTTTAGCTTGGCCAATCAAGGCCAAACAGATCATGATTGGCAGACCCTTTTGAAGACAGCAACGAAAGTTCAGCTGACAACGAAAAAACCGGTGATGGTTCATGTTCGGGCCAAAGATATTCAGCCTGGCCAAGTGGCGTCAACTTTTCACCACCTGTTGGACCTGGAATTAAACAATTTTCTGCTGGTGACTGGGGATAAGCGGACAGATAGCAACGGGTTTTCATCAGCTCAAGACTTGCTGGTGGCCACTGGCCAAACCGGGTTAGCGGAGCTAAGCTTGGCGACAACCTTAGACGTCAACCAGGTTGCTAACCACGGTGTTGCCTGGGTTGTTAACCAGGCTTTGGCCAAAGAAAGGGCTGGGGCGAAAGTTTTGATTAGCCAAATCTTCTTTGACGTGGATAACTTTTTGGCGGTTCAAGAGGGGTTGAAGATGGCCGGATCGGATTTGATCTTAGTGGCAGGTGTCCTTCATTATCCCAGCCAAAATCAGCTTGACTGGGTTCAACGAGTCTTACGTCTGACTGTCCCTGATGATTGGCGAAAAAATCCGGATTTGGCCAGTGCCCGTTTAGTTGCGGATTTAACTGACGGCCAGGCAGCAGGAATCCACTATTTTGCTAATTTTTAAGTGCTGGGGATGGTTCTTTTGGACGCAGAAGGGTTGAATCGTGGAAAAAAAGATGATGAGTGGCTATTTTTCTTCTTCATTCCAAGGTACAATGGTTTGATTACAACGATTTGGAGACAACCATGTTTAGAAACGTGAAGCGGTTTGTTATTGGCAAGCCGTTGAAAACATTAGAAGCGTCTGACCAGGCTTTATCAAAGTCAAAGGCCTTGGCGCTTCTATCATCTGATGCCCTTTCATCCGTCGCTTATGGGACGGAATCGATTACGGCGGTTTTGCTAGCCGGTGGTGCAGTGGCCCTTTGGCTGCAATTGCCGATTGCGCTCTTAATTTTGCTACTCTTGGCGGCCATTGTTTTGTCTTACCGGCAAATTATCCATGCCTATCCGAACGGTGGTGGTGCTTATACGGTTGCTAGTAAAAATTGGGGCCCTAAGGTTGGCCTCGTAGCTGGTGGCTCATTGTTAGTTGACTATATGTTAACGGTTGCGGTGTCGGCATCGGCTGCTGCTGATGCGATGACAGCCGCTATCCCGAGTTTGCTGCCTTTTGCTGTTCCGCTTTCGTTGGTGATTATCCTGATTTTAACTGCTTTAAACCTTCGTGGTTTGCGTGAATCGGCTAACTTTTTGATGATTCCGGTCTACTTCTTTATCGTCATTATGGCGGCGACAGTTGGTTATGGTCTCTTTCAGGCCGCAACCGGGGCGATTGCCTACCATGCTGCCGCCAAGATCGGCACTGATTTCTCGGCTTTATCGCTCATCTTCTTTTTGCGTGCCTTCTCATCCGGTTCCTCTTCATTGACTGGGGTGGAAGCCATCTCAAATGCGGTGCCAAACTTTAAGGCACCCAAGGAAAAGCATGCTGCTGCAACCTTAACGATGATGGCCTTAATCTTAGCTAGTTTCTTTTTGGGCATTACCTTTTTGTCTTACTGGTATGGCATTGTGCCAAACAGCCATTCGACGGTTTTGTCGCAAATTGCCGCCATTACCTATGGCGGTCATGGTCTAGGCTTTTATTTGGTTCAATTAGCCACAACGCTGATTTTAGCAGTGGCGGCCAATACCGGCTTTTCGGCCTTCCCCGTCCTGGCTGTGAACTTAGCCAAGGATAAGTACCTGCCACACCTCTTTATGGATCAGGGTGACCGATTGGGTTACTCAAATGGGATTTTGTCACTGTCCTTTGGGGCCATGATTTTGACCGTGATTTTCCATGGCTCAACTGATGCTTTAATTCCTTTGTACGCTGTTGGAGTTTTTGTGCCCTTTACGCTGTCTCAGTCGGGGATGATTATCCATTGGTGGCGGTTGAAGCCAAAGTTTTGGTGGGGGAAGGCGGCTATTAATTTCCTTGGTGCCTTTATGTCGGCTGCCTTGGTCATCGTCTTATTTGCGACCCGATTAACCCATGTTTGGCCGTACTTGATTATCATGCCAGCGGTTTTGACCGTATTCTTTAAAATTAGGAAACACTACGATGCGGTTTCTAAGCAGTTGCGCTTACAGTACCTCGATCAAAAGGAACAAAAGCACCAAGAATATGCGGGTTCAACGGCGATTGTCCTCGTCTCGAACCTAACGCAGGTAACGGCTGAGGCCATCGACTATGCGCAATCCGTTGCGACCAAGGTAGTGGCGATGCACGTTTCCTTTGATATTAATCCTGCCAAGGAAGAAAAAATTGCTAAGCAGTTTGCGGCTAATTTCCCAGACGTCCGTTACGTTGACGTCCACTCTTCTTACCGGTCAATCGTCAAACCAGTGGTTGGTTTTGTGACCAAGGTTTCGCATCAGTCTGAAAAGATTAACCATTCGGTCACGGTCATTATTCCCCAGTTCGTACCGAAGAAACCCTGGCAAAATATTTTGCATAACCAGTCCTCACTACGACTGCGGTCTGCCTTATCGGCCATGGATAATATCTCGATTTCGACCTATTATTACCACCTTTCAGAATAAAAATCAGCCAGTCAATCATCGTTATGACTGGTTCAAAAAAAGCCTCCAAATTTTTGGAGGCTTTTGTGTTGCTGATTTTTAGAAAGTTTCGGCAGGAACTTGATCCAACTTGGCTTGCCAATCAACATCTGGATATTTGCGAGACAAGGCGGTTGCTAAGACGCGCTTTGCCAGATTACCATTACGGGTAAAGATTGGGCCGTGGAAGTAAGAACCGTAAACGTTATGATAAATCACGCCCTCGGTCTTGTCCATGCCATTATTGCCTTGGCCGGTGGTGACGGTTCCCAAGGCCTTTTCGCCCTTGCCTAAAAAGGTCCGACCTTGGTGGTTTTCAAAGCCGTGGTATTCTTCGCCAGTCTCGTTATTTTTGATGACGATGTCACCAGTTAGCCGGCTACCCTTGAGGGTTTTGACTTGGTCATCGGTCATATTAGTGGTGTAGTGGTCCATGACCCCGATACCATCAACTTTGGTGCCATCGGCCATTTCCATATAATGACCTAGCAGTTGGAAACCACCGCAGACGGCTAAAAGTGGACCATCGTTTTCGATGTATTCTTTTAGGCCATCGGCCTTGGCTTTCAAATCGTTAGCCACGATGGTTTCTTCGTAGTCCTGGCCTCCGCCAAAGAGGACAAAGTCGTAAGCTTTGGGATTGAAGTCATCATTGAGCGAAACGAGGCGGTCGTCAACGTCGACGCCAATTTGCTTGGCATAGTAGCGGAGAGCAATGATGTTGCCATAATCGCCGTAGGTGTTCATTAAATCACCGTAGAGGTGGGCTAGTTCAAGCGTGTAGTCAGCCATTAATATTCCTCCTGAATGTAACCATGGTTTTTTAAGACGGCTCGAATTTGGAGCATCGCCGTGTAAGTAGCGGCCAGATAAACCTTTTTGGTTGGTGCATGGTCGATTGCTTTTAAGATATCTTCCGTCTTTTGGTAGGTACCGTCGAGCTTAAAGCCGGCCATCTTCAGGCGAACAGTGACGTCTTTGTAGCGCTCGCCACCGGTTGACAAGGAGACTAATTTTGAATCATGCAGGCGCTCAAATTCGGCGTCCCAAATCCAAGAAGTATCAATTCCATCCGCATAATTGGCATTGAGCAACGTAATTAAAGTGAAGGGATCTTTTTCCGTTTCCATCATATCGATAACGGAGTTCGTCCCAACGGGATTTTTGATGAGCAAAATCGTGACATCCTTGCCATCGACGTCAAGTGATTCCTGGCGGCCGAAGACCTGCTTGTCCTCTTCAAAGGCTTTCTTGATATCAGCAGGGCTGACATCAAAGGTCCGGCCAACAGCGTAGGCTGCCAATGCATTGTAGATGTTGTAGAGGCCGCCAATAGCAATCTTGTATGATGTGCCATCGAGGTCGAAGGCAGAAGACTTTGGTGTTAACTCGTTTAATGCCGTTACGGCATAGTCAAGCTTGGGACGCTTGAAACCGTCGGTTGTTGAGAAATAGCGGCCGAGGTTGGCATAAGTAATGAAGTCATAATGGAGGACGGAATTGTCCGTTGGGGAAAGGATACCATCCGTGTTTGTTGGCGCCTTTAAGTCTTTAAAATCAGCTTCCTTGACGTTGTCAAAGCCATAGTAAATCCGCTGATTTGAGTAAGAACCGCGAGCAAAGATGGGCGAATCAGCGTTGGTAATTACCGTTGCGTTTGGTGCCTGGTTAATGCCGGCGATAATCTTATCGTAAGTGGAATAAATTTCACCGTAGCGGTCGAGTTGATCGCGGAAGAGGTTGGTCAAAACGAAGTATTTCGGTTCAATGGCCTTTGCCAAAGACAAAACATTAGCTTCATCAACTTCCAAGACGGCAACTGGCTTTTTTCCATTGGGTGATGGCTTTACCTTTGTCGTTAGAAGCGTACCAACAATTCCCTGGACCATGTTGGAACCAGATGGGTTGGTCACCACAGTGTAACCGCCGGCTCGTAAGACCCGGGTAATCAAAGCGGTTGTCAACGTTTTTCCATTTGTCCCCGTGACAATCACTAGGTCAAATTCTTTTTCAATGGTCTGTAAAACTTCTGGATCAATCTTAACGGCTAGCTTGCCAGGCAAAGAAGTGCCACCGCGCTTTAAGATATTGCGGAGCAAAAAATGACTACTTTTGGCCGTAAATTTGGCTAACTGACTTTTTACTGACATAAAAAAGTCCCCCTTTTTCTAAACTCTTATTTTACCATGCGCCATGCGAATTTTCCCTAAAATGGTCTAGGCAGTCGAGTTATGATTAAAAAATTGCTATAATAGATTGATAGAATAGATGGAACAAGTGAGGCGAAAACGTGGCACAACTGTACTTTGAATATGGGGCGATGGGCTCTGGCAAATCAATTGAAATTTTGAAAGTTGCTCATAATTATGAATCTCAAGACAAAGAGGTCTTGTTGCTAACGCCCTTAGTGGATGACCGCGATGGGATTGGCGTTATTGCCTCACGAATTGGGTTAAAGCGACCAGCAACGGTTGTGGCCGAGGATGAAAATCTCTATAAAATGATTAAGGCCCGCAAGAACGATAAATTAGCGGCTGTTTTGGTTGATGAGGCGCAATTTTTAATGGCGAATCAGGTCGATCAATTGGCCTACGTAGTCGATGATTTAAACTTGCCTGTGATGGCCTTTGGCCTGAAGCAGGATGCCTTTAACCACCTGTTTGAAGGGTCACGTCGCTTGTTGGAGATTGCCGATAAGCTTGAAGAGATGAAAACGATTTGCTCGTTTTGTGGTAAAAAGGCAACGACCCAACTGCGAATTGCCAATGGTCAACCGCAGTATTCTGGTAACCAGGTGCAAATCGGGGGGGATGAGTCGTACTTGCCAACCTGCCGCAAACATTGGTACCACCCAATTTTAGAAATGATTCCAAAGAATTAAGGAGACACGATGGATCCGATATTTTCACAATTACAAGCGGTCGTGGACCGTTACGATGAATTGAATCAAATGCTAGCCGATCCCGAAGTCATGAGCGATTCAAAGAATTACATGGCGCTGTCAAAAGAAGCGGGTGGCATTCGCGAAACGGTTGAAACCTTCAAGCGCTACCAACAGGTCGTCAACGACTTGCTTGAGGCCGAAGAACTCTTAGGGGATGCTGAAATGGGTGAATTAGCCAAGGAAGATCTGGCGACACTCAAACCCGAAAAGGCCGAATTAGAGGAAAAGCTAAAAGTTTTGATGTTGCCCACTGATCCCAATGATGATAAAAACATCATTATGGAAATTCGTGGTGCTGCGGGTGGCGACGAGTCGTCCTTGTTTGCGGCTGATTTGCTAGGAATGTACCGCCGTTACGCCGAAAATCAGGGCTGGTCATTGCAGATTGTTGATGAAACGACAACTGAAGTGGGTGGCTATAAGGAAGTCGTGGCGATGATTGTTGGGAACAACGTTTATTCAAAGCTGAAGTTTGAATCGGGTGCCCATCGAGTGCAGCGAGTGCCATCAACGGAAACGCAAGGTCGAATCCACACCTCAACCGCTACAGTTGGTGTGATGCCAGAGTTCGAAGAAGTCGATGCAGAAGGATTAATTGATCCAAAAGATGTCCGTGAGGATGTTTACCGGTCATCTGGTGCCGGTGGTCAGCACGTTAACAAGACGTCTTCAGCGATTCGCTTGACCCACGAACCAACAGGAATTACGGTGGCCATGCAAGACGAACGGTCCCAGCAACAAAACCGGGCCCGGGCCTGGAAGATTTTGAACGCCCGTGTTTACGACCACTTTGCCCAGGAAAACGAGGCGGAGTATGCTGAACAGCGGAAAACTGCTGTTGGCTCTGGGGCGCGGTCCGAACGAATTCGAACTTATAACTACCCACAAAACCGGGTGACAGACCACCGCATTGGCTTGACTTTGAATAAGTTGGATCGGATTATTGCCGGTGACTTAGATGAAATCATTGATGCTTTGGTCTTAGCCGAACAAACAGCTAAGTTGGCGGAGTTAAATCAGCAATAATGACACAAGAAAAAACTGACTGGCAACAGTCACATCGGCTAAATCAGGCAGGCTCCGAAAAACCGGTTCAGATTTCGCTTTTAGAAGCACGCAAGTGGGCGCTCAAGGAACTGACGGCGGCCGGTTTGGATGCAGATGAGGCGAGTGATAACGTTGACTTTCTTTTAACAGGCGCTTTGAAAGTGAACTACGGGATGCTGCGGGCCAACCTAACCCGGCAAATGCACCCCTGGCTAGCCAAGCGCTGGCCAACATGGATTGCCCAGTTGCTCAAGGGCGTTCCCGCCCAGTATGTTCTCGGACAGGCACCCTTTTATGGTCGCGAGTTCGTGGTTGATGACCGGGTCTTGATTCCCCGTCCAGAAACGGAACTATTGGTTGACTGGGTTTTGGCTGATTTAAAGGCCAAGGGTGAACAGGCACCAACCGTTTTAGACGTTGGGACAGGGTCTGGCGCGATTATCTTGACGCTGGCTCAGGAATTGCCAGATGCTCGAGGAATTGGCCTTGATATTTCGTTGGACGCTTTGGCAGTGGCCAAGAAGAACCGCCACCAATTCGAATTGGCGAACCGCGTTGGCTTGATGCAATCCGACCTCTTTACGGCTGTGGCCGACCAGCGCTTTGACGTTATCGTTTCTAACCCGCCTTATATCCGACCGGATGGACAGGAAGAAATGGATAAATCAGTGGTGGCCTTCGAGCCTGATTTGGCCTTGTACGCCCCAAATGGTGGCAAAGCCCTCTATGAACGAATGGCGCATGGCTTAGAAAAACAGCTGACGCCAGGCGGGGTCGCCTACTTTGAAATTGGCTATGATCAAGGCGAAGCGTTAACGAAGGTCTTCCAAGACCAATTACCAACAGCAACAGTGACATTGAAGCAGGATTTAGCCGGTCTTGACCGGATGATCCGGGTACAGTTAAAAAAATGAAAACGAAAGATTTACAAAACAATAGTACAGATATCGCAGAGGCAGCAGCGCTGATTCAGGCGGGTGAGGTGGTTGCCTTTCCAACTGAAACAGTTTATGGTTTGGGCGCGGATGCTACTAACGACGAAGCCGTCCAAGCTGTCTTTACGGCAAAGGGTCGGCCAGCCGATAATCCGTTGATTATGACGGTTGGGGATGCGAGCCAATTGTCTTCTTACGTTGAGGTTTCTCACCAAGCAAGACAGTTGATGAACACGTTTTGGCCGGGTTCGCTGACCATCATTTTACCGATTAAGGAAAATGCAGTTTCGATGCTGGTGACGGGTGGCCTGCAAACGGCGGCCGTTCGTATGCCAGATAACCAAGCAACGCGGGCAATGATCCGCCAGGCGGGGACGCCAATTGTTGGTCCATCTGCTAACCTTTCTGGCAAGCCATCGCCAACGACGGCCGCTCACGTTCATCATGATATGGATGGGAAGATTGCTGCTGTTTTGGATGATGGTCCAACCCAAGTGGGCTTGGAATCAACGGTTATCGATTTGACGGCAGCCGAGCCAACCATCTTGCGTACGGGAGCCGTCAGTCAAAAGATGTTGACGGTGGTCTTGGGGAAGAAAGTCATCGATGGAACTAGTCAAAAGTCCTTGGCGGCCGATGAAACACCAAAGGCTCCGGGGATGAAGTACCGGCATTATGCACCGGATAAGCCCGTGATTGTCTTTGACCCATTGGACTTCAATGACCTTAAGGACAGTCTGCAAGAGGGCGATGCCATCATGGCTTCAGAGGAGCTGCTGGCAGCATTACCAAAAACCGTGCCATCGTGGTCTCTAGGAGCTGATTTGGCCAGTGCGAGTGAAAACCTCTTTGCTGGGTTGCGCTACTTTGATGACCAGGCTGCTGTTGGCAAAATCTATGGCCAGGTGATGCCGGACATCGATTTGGGTAAGGCATATAACAATCGGTTAGGCAAAGCTAGTGGTGGCCAGCGATTTACTCTGTAATAAAAGAGATTTACCTTGCTATTTTGTAAGCGCTTTGATAAACTAAAACTGAATAAAAGACTTTTCCAAAAAGGAGAATATTATGGCAGAAACACAAGAGTTCAACATCATTTCAGAGACAGGGATTCATGCCCGTCCAGCTACTTTATTAGTACAGGCAGCTTCAAAGTTTGTTTCAGAAGTTACCTTGTCATACCAAGGCAAGGAAGTTAATTTGAAGTCAATCATGGGTGTGATGTCACTCGGTGTTGGCCATGGTGCAGACGTGACTATCAAGGCTGATGGTGACGATGCAAAGGATGCCTTGGCAGCAGTGGCAAAGGTCATGAAGGATGAAGGCTTGGTTAAGTAACCAAAGCTGATTTTAGATTATTTTCGACGAAAGGTCGCACTTTGGCGGCTTTTTTTATTTGAATTAAGAATGATTTTTAGTAAAATGAAGAAAAGTATCGATGTTAATTGGCGTCGATGACACGGGAGGGCTTTCATGAATATTTTGGTGATTGATACAAGTAACCAACCACTGCTCGTCGGCTTAGGCCAAGACGGCCAATTACTCGACACGTTCCAAACGGACAAGCCAAAAAATCATTCGATTGATCTTTTGCCAGCGATTAAGTCGCTTCTGGCGGCTCAGGAGCTAACGGTACAAGATATCGACCAAATTGCCGTTGCCAAGGGTCCGGGATCTTTCACGGGCCTGCGCATTGGGCTGACGGTTGGTAAGGTCTTAGCGGACACGCTGAAAAAGCCACTCCTGGCCATCTCGTCTTTGCAAAGTTTGGCCAAGCAAGTGCAATTGAAGCAGCAATCTGGTGACTTAGCAGCTGAGGACTCCACGGTACAAAATCCCCATCCGGGTAAGCTAACCAAGGACACGGTTGTGTTGGCTCTCTTTGATGCGCGCAATCAAAATGTTTTTGCTGGTGCTTATTTGGGTGACACGGTTGTCTTGGAGGATGGCCATTATCCACTGGAAGAGGTCTTGGACCTTGTCAGCCAGGTGGCCGAGCCGGTGGTTGTGGTTGGGGATGGTTTACATTTTCAAGACACGATTGAAGAGGCCTTAGCAAATCAGCCCCTCACAATTTTGGACCATGACCAGTCATTGCCAACGGGGACTGGGCTGTTGGCCTTGGCGCAAACGACTACCCCCGTGGAAAATATCGATGACTTGACGCCATCGTACTTAAGAAAAACCCAGGCGGAATTAAACTGGGAACAAAATCATCAAGACGACGGGCAGGACAAACCCTATGTTTTTAAAGTTTAAGAGAAGACTGAAAGCGCGGCCGGTCGCCCAGACCTTGGTCGATTTTCCCGGTGAGACTTTTGAAGCAGCTGGGGAAGAATTATTATTACGAGTAGCAACTGTTTCTGATATTCCCGGACTTGTCGCGATTCAAGAGGCAGTCTACAATGGCTATGCTCCTTGGGTTTCGCGCGATTTCTACCATGAATTAACCCAAGAAAAGGATCGACTATACTTGGTCGCTTTGAGAAAGGACCAGGTCATTGCCTTTATTGCTTTGGTCAAGCGTGATTTGGTTTCTGATTTACATATTGCCAATATCGCCGTGTTGCCGGTTTGGCAGGGACAACAGGTTGGCTCATGTTTGATTAACACGGCGAAGGCAGTTGCGCGTGAAATCGGCTTAAAGGAGCTTTCCTTGGAGGCAAGACGGTCGAATACCGGTGCTTTGGCACTCTACGACCGCCATGGTTTTACGGTTGTGGATGTTGTGGAACATTACTATATTGATAACCAGGAAGATGCAATTTCAATGGTGCTCGACCTTGAACATTAAAACAGCAACAATCGATGATAGCCAAAGAATCCATCAAATTGCTTTGGCGGCTTTTTCAAGGGATCAGGTACCAAAGCGGTTGATTGATGAGCAATTGACTGCGGGGCGGGTGACCTATTTATTAGCAGAAATCAATGCACAGGCGCCCGCCAAAACTGATTTAGATGATGGGGCTGCTGAGGAAACTAAAATCGTCGGCTTTTTATCTTACCGTGCCATCTTGGATGAGGTGGACCTCTCTTTTTTGGCCGTTGATCCGGCTTTCCAGGGGCAAGGGATTGCTCGCGAACTAATGCGGGCTTTCTGTGAGCAAAATAACGAGCGAAAGGCCTATTTGGAAGTTGCCGAAAACAATGTTGCTGCCCGGCACCTGTATGAAAAATTTGGCTTTGAAATTTATGCCCGTCGTGATGGTTATTACCATGATGGCCAAACAGCCATCCTAATGGAGAAGAATTTATGACAACTTTAATTGCCTTTGAATCAAGTGCTGACGAGACCTCAGTGGCCGTTGTCAAGGACGGCCAGACCGTCTTGAGCAATGCGGTGGCGACCCAGATTAATTCACACCAACGTTTTGGTGGCATCGTGCCGGAGGTTGCTTCCCGCCACCACCTGGAATGGATTACGAAAACCTTAGACATCGCCTTAGCGGATGCAAAGGTTCAACCAGAAGACCTCGACGGTGTCGCCGTGACCTACGGCCCAGGATTGGTTGGCTCCTTGTTAGTTGGTCTAATGGGGGCAAAAACCTTTGCAATGGCCCATAACCTGCCGTTGATTCCGGTCAACCACTTGGCCGGTCACATTGCTGCCGCTAATTTTAACCGGTCAATTGTCTTTCCGGCTTTGGCATTGATGGTTTCCGGTGGCCATACGGAATTGGTCTTGATGAAAGAACCCAATGATTTTCATATTCTGGGTGAGACCTTTGACGATGCGGCCGGTGAATCCTATGACAAGGTCGGCCGGTTGTTGAACTTGCCATATCCTGCCGGGAAGGCAATTGATGAATTGGCTCATCAGGGTCAGGTCACCATCGATTTTCCACAGGCGATGGCCAAAGAGGCCGGGTATGACTTTTCCTTTTCCGGTTTAAAATCAGCGGTCATCAACCAAGTTCACAACGCCGAGCAGCGTGGTGAAACCATCAAGGAAGAGGACCTCGCGGCTTCTTTCCAGGCTGCGGTGATTAAGGCACTGGTCGGTCGCACAAAGCGGGCCTTGACTGATTTCCCAGTGAAGTCGCTGGTCCTAGCTGGTGGTGTCGCTGCTAACAGCGGACTGCGTGCAGCGTTGACTGATTTAATGGATGATTTTCCAGCCGTTGACTTTATCCCAGTACCCAAGCAGTATACTGGCGATAATGCAGCCATGATTGGCGCAGCGGGCTATTGGAACTACGAAGACAAGATTTTTGCCGATCTTGATTTGAACACAAATCCTGGCCTTGATTTTCCATTAGCAGACCTCAACCAGCAGGATAATGAATAAAAATATTTGTGAAAAATGAGCGAATAGATAGGAAAACCCACAATCTATGCTATAATAAATATAATTTAGTTCACAAAGTGAAATGGAGACGCCATGGACGAGCAAGCAAAGATTCCACGAGCAACCGCTAAGCGGTTGCCCATCTACTACCGTTATTTAACGTTTTTAAATGATGCCGGCACCAACCGGATTTCTTCTGCTGAATTGGCTGAAGCAACCAAGTTTGATGCGGCAACAATTCGCCGTGATTTTTCATATTTTGGTGCTTTAGGCAAACGTGGCTATGGTTACGACGTTGAGGCCCTGTTAGAATTTTTCGCCAAGGTTTTGGACCAAAATTCATTGATTAACGTGGCTTTGATTGGGGTTGGTCATTTGGGCCAGGCCCTTTTGAACTTCAACTTCCACCAATCATCAAACATGCGAATTGCCGCTGCTTTTGATATTAATGAAAACCGGGGCAAGATTTTGTCCGGGGTACCAATTTATGACATGAGTGAATTGGAAGAGCAAATCAAGGCCCAACGGATTAACATCGCCATTTTGACGGTGCCACAAGGTGTTGCCCAGGAAATTACGGATACCTTGGTAGCCGCTGGGGTCAAGGGGATTATGAACTTCACGCCGTTGCGGGTTTCCGTACCAAAGGGTGTTCGGGTTCAAAACGTTGATTTGACTAACGAACTGCAAACGTTGGTTTACTTTATTCAGAACTACGCCTCAATTACGACGGGAAAGTAAGGATATGACGGTCTTAGATTTAACACAGCCAAGTCAGGTACAAAGATACCAAGACTTTGTTAGGACAGCGGCTAAAGGCCAAGTGACCCAGGACCCACTCTGGGGCGACTTGAAGGCTAATTGGGGCCACCTATACCTCTATCATGAAAATCAGGATGGCGACATTGATGCCGCAATGGCGGTCTTAACTATTGAAGCCGTACCTGGAAAATTGTTGGCGTATTGCCCAAAGGGACCCGTTGCTGACGTGACCAACGTTGCCTTGGTTAAGGAATTGGTTCAAGAAGCGTTGGCTAATTTGCCAGAAAACGTCTTTTTGGTTCGAATGGATCCGGAAGTGCTCTACAACCAAGACTTGGATCAGGCTTATCAAGATGCTGGCTTTGTGACCCGGAATATTAAAGTCGAGAATATGCATGGCAACATTCAACCACGTAAAAACGTGGTTTTGTTCTATGATGGTCGAGGCGAAGGGGCACAACCAATCACTGATGAAGCCAGCTTGATGAAGCACTTCAAAAGCGATTATCGCAATCAAATTCGGCGGGCCATCAAGGATGGGGTCACAGTTACCTCTGGTCGTAGTAAGGAAGACATCGAGGCCTTCTTTAAGACCTATACGATGATGGCCAAGGCTCAAGGGATTACTCATCGGCCAATCGAATACTTTTACCGCATGCAAGAACTATGGGCCGATTCTGATTTGTTCCGGGTTTTCTTGGCACATTATGACGGCCAAGTAATTGCGGCTGGAATTGGCTTTGGTTACGGGGAAAAGATTTGGTATATGTATGCCGGATCAAACCGTGAATTTGCCAAGCACTACGGTCCCTACCTCGTGCAGTGGGAAATGCTGAAGTGGGGGCTTTCCTTAGGGAAGGTTGCTTATGATTTCGGTGGTGTTGGCGAATTTGACCACACTGACGGTCTTTATAAGTTTAAGCACGGCTTTGCCTACCATGACCCACAGGTTGCCTATATTGGGGAGCTGGATTGGGTTGTCGACCAGGCAGCCTATCAAAAATACTTAGAACAATTTGCCTAGCCGATGATGGTAGCCCCTAGTTGTGTGAACTAGTCGACTAGCAAACAAGACAAGAAAGGCATCCAATGACCATTAAAATGATTGCATCCGATATGGATGGTACGTTTTTATCCGGTGAAGATAGTTACGATCAAGAACACTTTGCCCGGGTTTTGTCACAATTAAAGGAAAAAGGCGTGCGCTTTGTCGCGGCCTCCGGTCGACAAGTGGCCAATTTAAAGGAGCTTTTTGAGCCAATGGCCGCTTATGGCTTGTTAGACCAAATCGATTTTGTCGGTTCCAACGGGTCGGTGGTAACAACACCGGGCCAAGAGTTGTATGCGGTTTATTTGACACCGGAACAGATTCGCAAGGTAATTGATTGGAATGCCTTAAATCCCCAATCAGCTGACAATGTGATTGTTTTGGCTGGGGTCAACGGGACCTATATTTCTAACCACGTCAGCCAAGAATTTAAGGAAATGCTGTCGATGTTCTATCCAAATGTCGTTCAGGTCGAAAAACTCTTGAAGATTGATGATAAGATTTTAGGTGTTTCTTTCGTCTGGCCTCATGAAGAGGTGCAAGAACATGTTCAACAGTTAGAGGAAGTTTTTGGCGAAGAAGTCCACGTCACCGGTTCTGGTTTTGGTTCCGTTGATGTTTTGCCAAAGGGTGTTGATAAGGCGGCGGCCTTGGAAGTTCTCCAAGATTATTACAATGTCATGGATAACGAAGTGATGGTCTTTGGTGATAATACCAATGATTTGGAGATGTTGGCGAAGTATGACAACTCCTACCTGATGCCAAATGCTATGCCATTAATGCACGATGCCCATAAGCGTTTGGCGTTGAAGACAAACGTTCAGGATGGCGTGTTAGCAACCATTGAAAGCGAATTGAAGCTTGATAATCAAGTGGAAATGGATTAAAAAAGACTCAGCTGAGTCTTTTTTTCTTGCCTATAAAATTAGATTTGTTACCGGCTAACTTTTAGGCCGAAACTGATTTTTAATTGGTTTCCTGTTCTGGGATACCAAAATAATTAACGCCGATAGCAAACAAAACACCGATAAAAGTATCAACAATTCGTAAGAAGACGTAGTCGATGGTGGCATCCATTGGGATGGTCAAAGCAATCAACAAGAGGGCTGCGAGACCACCGACAATTCCTAGACTACAGTCTAAAGCGTTGAGAATAACAATCGTGCAGATAACAAAAATTGGAATAATGACGATTGGCATCCAACTATTGTGGTGTGTAAATTCTCGGATCAAAAAGTAAAGTAGTGAGAAGAAACCACCAACACTATTTGATAGTAAACGAATTTTGGCAAATTGAATGGTATTGTCCCAATCTTCTCGAAGGGCGAAGACGGCCGCCAGGGCGGGAACCGACGCTGGTCGGTCGACAAAGTGATAAACGAGTAAGACCAACATCACAACAATGGCGGTCTTCACGGTCCGCATGCCGACGTGGATCTGTAACTTTTTCATGGGGTGCTCCTATTTTATTGATAGTATTTAGCGTATCATAGATAGTAAGATAAAGGTAATGATTGTCCAATCAGTGAGGTAAAACATGATTAAAAATCCAGTACTTGATCAATTACATGACCACCAATCAATCCGCTCTTTCTCCGATCGGCCAGTGACCGATGAGGAAGTCGAAGCGATTTTCTCTGCAGCCCTTGCCGGACCGAATATGCAAAACTTTCAGCCAGTCACCTTTATTGAAATCACCGACCAAGACCTCAAGAGACGGGTCACTGAAAAGGTGAAGATGAAGTACATCGAAAATGCCACTCGGTATTTTGTTGTTACCGTCGATTGGCACAAGGTTTTGTTAAATCAGGACGCTGAAACCCGGGCTATTATGGAAGAACGCATCCAGCACTACCAATATTTGGAGGGCGGGATTGTTTCGGCTTCGATTGCCTTAGGTCGTGCTCAGGTGGCGGCTGAATCGCTTGGAATCGGTTCTGTCACAATGGCAGGTGCAATGGGCGCCTTTGAACTCTATGAAAAGGAATTGGACTTGCCAAAATACGTTAAGCCAATTATGGGCTTTTCACTTGGCTACCCTGATCAAAAACCAGGCATCAAACCTAAGTTGCCATTGGCTGGTTCATTGATGAAGGACCATTACGATGACGACCAAATGAAGGCTGCCATTGAGGAATATGATCAAACGATGGCCACTTACTTTAAGGGGCGGGATATTGATTCCAATTGGACGAAGCATAACGCCTCTTTGTTAACGAAGGGTGCTGCGAACACCGCCTTATCTCAATACCCTCATGATAAGGGACTTGATTTAAAATAAAATAAAGATGTATAAAAAGTCGTGCGAGCTCTATTGATGGAGGCCTTGGCCGGCTTTTTCTTTTGAATAAAACGAATTTCACCTTGTTGACAAATAGGTCTTAGGTGCTATACTAAAGTCAGATTAGCACTCGATGTGTACGAGTGCTAAAAATATAAACGGAGGTTGTGATTCATGTTAAAGCCCTTAGGAGACCGCGTGGTCGTCAGTGTTGCAGAACAAAGTGAAAAGACAGTTGGTGGCATTGTCTTAGCCGCTAATACGCAAGAAAAGCCAGTAACCGGTAAGGTTGTGGCAACAGGGAGTGGCTTGGTGGCCGATTCAGGCCAGAAGCTGGACATGACAGTCAAAGAAGGAGACCAGGTTTTATTTGACAAGTTTGCTGGTCAGGAATTGACTTATGATGGTCAATCATACTTGGCTCTCCATGAAAAAGATATTATCGCCATCGTTGATTAAACAACAATTACAAGACAATTAGCACAAATAATGATGATTTCAATCAGTTTTGGTTAAAGGAGTAGGGAAAATGGCAAAGGAATTGAAGTTTGCGGAAGACGCTCGCTCAAAGATGAAGGTCGGAGTTGATAAGTTGGCCGACACTGTGAAAACAACGATTGGGCCAAAGGGTCGCAACGTTGTTTTGGAAGAATCTTATGGTTCACCAATTATTACCAATGATGGGGTCACAATTGCCAAGGCGATTGAATTAGAGGACCACTTTGAAAACATGGGTGCCAAGTTGGTTGCCGAAGTCGCTTCAAAAACTAATGACATTGCGGGTGATGGTACCACTACTGCCACCGTTTTGACTCAAGCGATTGTTGGCGAAGGACTTAAGAACGTGACGGCTGGTGCTAACCCTGTTGGCATTCGAACGGGTATCGAAAAGGCAACGGCAGCTGCTGTTGCGAAGTTGCATGAAATGTCTCACACGGTTTCAACGAAGGACGAGATTGCCCAAATCGCCTCAATTTCAGCAGCCAGCGATGAAGTTGGTTCTTTGATCGCTGAAGCAATGGAAAAGGTTGGTAACGATGGTGTGATTACTATCGAAGAATCAAAGGGAATTGAAACCACTTTGAACGTTGTCGAAGGAATGCAATTTGACCGTGGTTACATGTCACAGTACATGGTTACTGATAACGAAAAGATGGAAGCTAATTTGGACAACCCTTACATCTTGATTACGGACAAGAAGATTGGTAATATCCAAGATATCTTGCCTGTCTTGCAACAAGTTGTGGAACAGGGTCGGGCAATGCTGATTATCGCCGACGACATCACCGGCGAAGCTTTGCCAACTTTGGTTTTGAACAAGATGCGTGGTACCTTTAATGTTGTTGCGGTCAAGGCACCTGGCTTTGGTGATCGTCGTAAGGCCATGCTGGAAGATATCGCTATCTTAACTGGTGGTACGGTTGTCACGGATGACCTTGGTTTGAACTTGAAGGATGTGACTATCGAACAATTGGGTCAAGCCAATAAGGTCAATATCACCAAAGATAATACGACCGTTGTCGAAGGTGCTGGTGACAAGGCAGCCGTGAAGGAACGGGTTGACTTGATTAAGCAACAAATTGCCGACAGCACCTCAGAATTTGACAAGGAGAAGTTGCAAGAACGTTTGGCAAAGTTGGCCGGCGGTGTGGCTGTCATTAACGTTGGGGCTGCTACTGAAACGGAATTGAAGGAACGTAAGTACCGAATCGAGGATGCTTTGAACGCTACTCGAGCTGCCGTTGAGGAAGGCTTCGTTGCTGGTGGTGGAACTGCTTTGGTCAACGCCATGGCTGCCGCTGCTGCCGTTGAAGCAACAGGTGACGTGGCTACGGGTGTTAAGACCGTTGTGGCCGCTCTTGAAGCGCCAGTTCGTCAAATCGCTGAGAACGCGGGCTTGGAAGGTTCTGTGATTGTTAACAAGTTGAAGGAACAACCTGAAGGAACTGGCTACAATGCCAAGACGGATGAATGGGTTGATATGGTCAAGGCTGGAATTGTTGATCCAACCAAGGTCACACGTTCTGCCTTGCAAAATGCTGCCTCTGTTTCTGCCTTGTTGTTGACGACGGAAGCCGTTGTGGCCGAATTGCCAAAGGAAGACGCACCAATGCCAGCAGCCGGTGCTCAAGGCATGCCAGGCATGATGTAAACTGAGGGCATTTCTGCTAAAAATGTTTTGAAATAAGTGCTAAAGAAGGAAGTAGTCCAATTTGGATTACTTCTTTCTTTTTTTCTAAAAAAATCAGCTGGACCAATGGCTGCCTTGTGCTAGAATAAAGTAACGGAGGGAACTTATGACGTTTTATAGTGTTGATTATTTAACCAAGCAAAATAACTTAACCAATACCGTTGTGATCTTGCTGGTGGCCTTGACCTTTGTTCTTTTGGCTGTTGGTTTGGTAGCAACTTTTCGCCATCGCTTTAATACGCGTTATCGCGATTTGACGATTATTGCCTTTTTATTTTTTGTTTTTTTCGCGGGCGTTCAGTTTACTGATTTGCAAAACACAAATACTAGAAATTCACAGCAAAGTCAGATGACGGCCTTTGTTAAAAACTATGTTAAGGCACAGCATGTTAAAACCGACGACGTTTACTTTAACTCGACTTCGCTTGTTGACGGCATGATTGCTAAAGAAGGCAAGAATTATTACCAAATTGGCCTTTCAAAAGATGGCCAGTCCTATACCCGGACTCAGGTTTATTTGGTTAATGCGAATGTGGAGGTACAACGATGAGTTTTTACTTACCGATTATTTTAAAGTTGGGCATCGGCCTGATTGCCTTGATCGTTCAAATTAATATTTTTGGAAAAGGAAATTTGGCTCCATCAAATGCCTTAGACCAAGTCCAAAACTATGTTTTAGGTGGTATCATTGGAGGAACCATTTATACGGCAACGATTACCGTTTTTCAGTTTATTATCGTGCTGGTCATCTGGACGCTTTGGGTCATGATTTTGAAGTTCTTAAAGGAACACAATCACTTGGCCAAAAAGATTATTGATGGCACGCCAAAGGTCGTGATTGACCGTGGCCAGATTGATGTTGATGCTGTCGTGATGGCCGGCCAGTCGGCTTCTGATTTGATGTTTAAGCTCCGAGAGCAAGAAGTCTACGATGTTTCCAAAGTGAAGCGGGCCGTGATTGAACAAAACGGTCAGCTAACCGTGATTGAATATGGCGATCAGAATCCTAAATATCCGATTATTTATGATGGCCAGGCGAACTTTGATGTGTTGGACGCCATTGATCAAGACGAGGACTGGTTGGAAAATCAGGTCATTGCGGAAGGCTATGCTGGAATTAATGATATCTTCGTTGGCGAATACATTCAGGGGAAGATTCGGTTGACTCCTTATAATCAAAGTGATCAGAAGAAGTAATCGCTTGTTGTCATGGCGAGCGTAGAAAGGATTTTTCATTGACTCTTAAAGAAATCTATCATCGCGCTCGCACTAGTCGAGTTTGGACCATTGTGGTGCCAATGCTCGTTGGCATTGCCTATTCGTGGTGGCGTTACCAGCGACTTTTGTTTTGGCCAAGCTTATTGATGGTGGTGACGGTGGCCGTAGTTAAGCTTGCCTACGACTGGTGGTTTGACCAGTACCCAAGCCACTCGATTTGGATTTTGCGGCTGAAGCGGGGCATTGACGTTATCTTGCCGTACTTTTTAATTATTTTAATGCTGTTCTTGAATACAAAGTTCAAGCCAACTGCGGGACTGTTAACTGTTTGGTTCGGGGTTGCGTTTCCTTTAATTGCCTTTTCGCTGTCGATTTCAGTCGCCAAGGATGTTCGCAAAATTCGCGCAGAAGAAATCAGTGCCAAGGAGTTCCAGCATGCTCAAAGTCGGGCTAGCTGGGTCCGCCCAATCTTCTTGCTTTTGCCGGTTCTTGCCTATGCAGAAATTTTATTGCTAACGCTGTCAGGTTACCTACCACTGCTGGCGTGGGCAATGATTGTTTTGTTCCCATTAGTTTTTGCTCAGGCGCTTGCGGTTGGTTTGGAGTCCGACTTGGATAAGTCGGCTGATTTACCAGCGCGTAACCTCTTTTTGACGGGGCTTGCCCTTGTCTTAGTGTTGGTAATCGCAGGTGCTTGATTTGAATATCAAAAAGAAAACCGATGACTGTAAGATATGAACCCTGAAATTGGGACTTCATATCATGACTGTCATCGGTTTTTTAGTGCCTAAACAAATTCATTTAAGTTTTCAACGGATTGGACTTGGAACCGCTTGCGTTCAAGCTTGGTGATAATCTTGCGCAGGATGGGGGAGTCTTCCGTTAGTGGCAGGGTAAAGAGGATGGATTTCGGTTCGTTTTTCTCGTTTTGGATTGAAAGAACGGACTCGATATTAGTATAGCGGGTGATAACTCGGGTGATTTGTTGCAGATTTCCCCGCTCTTCTTGCTTGGTCTTGACTGCCAGTGAAACGCCACCCTTTTGGAGGGACCATGACTGTGATAGCAAGTCCATTAAAGAGGAGTGGGTCAGGACGCCGATAAAATGGTGGGCGTCATCAACCACGGCAATGTGTGGTAGGTCACGAATAGCGAAGAAAAGTTCATAGAAATCAGCCGAAGTTGAGATAAACTTGGTTGAATTGCGCATGATTGAAGTTGCCCGCTTGCTTGTATCACCACCACGAGCAATATACTCATAAACGTGTTGACGGTAAACATTACCACGGAAGAGGTGCCCGGTGGTATCTAAAATTGGAATTGTACGGATGTGATCGGCTTCTTTACTTTCAAACAGTTCGTAGACTTCTTTGATAGTGGTGTCTTCGCTGATGGTGAGTAATTGATTTTTAGGGACGATCAAAGACTTTGGAAACATAGATTGCCTGCCTTTATAAAAGTTCTTTCTTTGCTCTATCCTAACATATTTATGTGTCAAACTTGCGTGTTATAATGATAAGATTAGGATGTTAGTAGAAATGTTTGAAAGGAAACCCTGATGAAATTTATTTTTGGCCTTGGAAATATTGGTGAAAGCTATGATTTGACAAGACACAACATTGGCTTTATGGCCTTAGACCACTTCGCGGCTAGTCAGGGGGTCGAATTTGTACCAACGAAACTTTATGCATCGGCCGCCAAGGTTGTGATTGATGGGGAAACGGTTTGGTTGGTCAAGCCAAGTACTTACATGAACGATTCTGGCCAGGCGGTTCGAGCTTTTTTGGACTTTTACGGTGGGGATGTTGATGACATTCTCGTGTTGGCCGACGATATGGACCAATCCTTTGGCAAGATTCGATTTCGGGCCAAGGGTTCTGCCGGTGGGCATAATGGATTAAAATCAATTATGGCCCATACGAAAACGCAAGGCTTTTTGCGCTTAAAGTTTGGCATTGGCCATCCAGACCATGACCATCAGTCGGTCGTTAATTACGTTTTGGGTAAATTTTCAAAAGACGATTTAGCCACATGGGATGACACTTTTAAAAAGGTCGACCAGGCCCTCGTGGATTGGGTTCATGGGGCAAATGCGGCTGAATTGAGCAATCAATATAATGGGTAAGCATGACGTTAACAAAATATTTAACGAACAATGAAACAATTACGAAATTAACCGAACAACAAAAGCCTGGCGAGCGCCAGCTTTTTTTGGGTGTGAATGGGGCAGCAAAGGCGGCTTCGTTAGCAGCGATTTATGAACGGCGGCCACAGCCGATTTTGGTGCTCACCGATACTCAGGCCCACTTGGAGGATTTGGCGAACGACCTGGCTGATTTAGTAGCCGAGGAGGACCTTTACCGGTTTTCGGCCGAGGAAGCATTGGCGACGGAACTCGCTGTTTCTTCCAATTCTTTTGTGACTGATCGGGTAGAAGCTTTAACGGGCTTGGCCACCGGTCGGCCTGGAATTTATCTGACAAATTTGGCGGCCTTCGTTCGTTATGAACCGCAGGTGGCTGATTTCACGAATGCACAAATGCGCTTGAAGGTTGGGGAAAGTTATGACTTTCAGGATTTGAAGGCGCGGTTGGTAACCTTGGGCTACCGGCTGGTTGTCCGGGTGGAAAATCCGGGAGAGTACGCTCAGCGAGGATCCATCTTTGATGTCTTTCCACCAACGGCTGACAATCCCTACCGTCTCGATTTTTTTGATGACGAGTTGGATATGATTAAGACCTTTGATCCGTCCAGCCAAAAGAGTGCTGATTCGGTGACCGGGGTGACGGTCTTGCCAGCGACTGATTTGGTGATTGACCAAGACCGCTATCAGGCTGGTAAAGAACGTCTGGAGGAGGCCTTTTCGACTTATCGTAAGGGTTTGCCGGGAGTGGAGAAAAAACACGCCACGGAGGGCTTTGATAGCACGCAGACGGCACTTAATGAAGGGCGCCGGGACCAATCGATTCTGCCGTATGCTCAGTATTTTTTCCAAGAGAAGACGACGCTGATTGATTACTTGGGTCAAGAAGGATTATTCGTTGTTGACGACTTTGCTCGCCTGCAGGAAAGTGCCTTATCGCAGAATACCCTTGACCAGGAATGGCTTGATCAGCAGGTCGAAACCTACCAGATTGTGCCACCATTGGCCATTAAGGATGACTTGGAGGCTATTTTAGACCGAGTTCACCAGGCCGAACTTTACCTGGCCAACTTTCAGCGCGGCTTGAATAAGTTAACATTTGCTCACCTGGAAGAAATCACCTCCAGGCCAGCAAACCAATACTATGGTCAGATTCCGGCTCTTTTACCGGATTTGCAGTTTGCAAAAGACCGCGGGATGACGATGGTGCTTTTAATTAGTGACCATGACCGGGCGCAAAACTTTGTGGCAACACTGAAGGACCATGATTTGACGGTGCCAATCAACCGGGAAATTCAGGCCAATCAGGTCCAAATAATTATTGGTAACTTGGGGGCCGGCTTTGAGTGGCCTAAGAGTCATTTAACGGTCTTAACTGAACGCGAGTTGTTTGATAAGGCGCGGAAGCCGGTGGCCCGTCGGTCCCGGAAGATGGCGAACGCCGAACGTTTGAAGTCCTATAATGAGCTTCAGGTTGGCGACTATGTTGTCCATATTAACCATGGAATCGGTCAGTATCAGGGCTTGCAAAGCCTGGAGGCCGACGGTGGTAAGCAGGATTATTTGGTTATTTTGTACCAAAAGAATGCTAAGATCTTCCTGCCGGTCACTCAGTTAAACCTGATTCAAAAGTATATCGGTGGATCCGATGCTGGGAAGAAGCCCAAGATTAACAAACTGGGCGGGACCGAATGGCAAAAGACCAAGAAACAAGTTCAAAATAAGATTGAAGATATTGCCGACGAGCTGTTAGAGCTTTATGCCGAGCGGGAGGCCAAGCAAGGCTATGCCTTTCCACCCGATGATACGGCCCAACTAAAGTTTGATACGGCCTTTCCTT
Source organism: Fructobacillus tropaeoli (assembly GCF_016860625.1). Classification (NCBI taxonomy): domain Bacteria; kingdom Bacillati; phylum Bacillota; class Bacilli; order Lactobacillales; family Lactobacillaceae; genus Fructobacillus; species Fructobacillus tropaeoli. Next base: position 38,235 of record NZ_BOJU01000003.1, on the reverse strand, counting down.
ATCCGGAAACGCCTGACCAGGTTCGTAGTATTGAAGAAATTAAGGCCGATATGCAGCGCTTACGGCCAATGGACCGGCTACTGGTTGGGGATGTTGGCTTTGGTAAAACCGAGGTTGCCTTGCGAGCAGTCTTCAAGGCTGCCCATGCTGGTAAGCAGGTCGCCTTTTTGGCCCCAACAACGATTCTGGTTCAACAGCACTATGAGACGATGGTCGAACGCTTTGCTGATTTCCCAGAAATTCGGATTGGCCACTTGTCCCGCTTTCAAACGGCGGCGGAAAACAAACAGACCATTCAGGCGTTAAAGGACCACGAACTCGATATCGTCGTTGGCACACACCGCCTGTTGAGTGCCGATGTGGCCTTTGCCGACCTTGGCCTACTGGTCATCGATGAAGAACAGCGGTTTGGCGTCAAGCACAAGGAAAAGTTAAAGCAAATCAGGACCAACGTCGATGTCTTGACGTTAACGGCGACGCCAATTCCACGGACGCTGAACATGGCGATGGTTGGTGCCCGTGATTTGTCCGTCATTGAAACGCCACCATTGAACCGTTATCCAATTCAGACCTACGTGGTCGAACTGGATTGGACATTGGTGCGTGATGTGATTGGCAAGGAGTTGGCCCGCAATGGCCAGGTCTTCTACCTGCATAACCGGGTGGCCGACCTAGAGCGGATTGCGGACCAGATTCAGGACTTGGTGCCCGATGCTCGGGTGGCGGTTATCCACGGCCAGATGTCGGAGGTTCAATTAGAGGGGATTCTCTACTCCTTCCTAAACCAGGAATTCGATGTCCTAGTAACAACTACGATTATTGAAACCGGGGTCGATATTCCCAATGCGAACACGTTAATCGTTGATAATGCCGATCACATGGGTCTGTCACAGCTTTACCAGCTTCGTGGCCGAGTCGGACGGTCAGCCCGGTTAGCCTATGCCTACTTTACTTATCCATTTACCCGCACGCCGAGTGAAGAGGGACAAAAGCGGCTGGAAGCCATTCGGGACTTTACGGAACTGGGTTCAGGCTTTAAGATTGCGATGCGCGACCTGTCAATTCGAGGTGCCGGCGATTTGCTTGGTAAGCAGCAACACGGCTTTATTGATTCGGTCGGTTATGATTTGTATACCCAGATGCTTAAAGAGGCTGTTGCTGCAAAGCAGGGTCAGACCAAGCCGGCAACGACAACGCAAACGGATGCCGAACTGATTTTGGGTGTGTTGGCCTTCTTGCCCGATGACTACGTGGCGGATTCGGCGGAAAAGATTGACCTTTACCGTCAAATTCGTCAGGCGAAGTCAGATGAAGACTTCGAGAATGTTGAGTCTGATTTGATTGACCGCTTCGGTGATTTCCCAGATGAGGTTGGTCGCCTATTACTGGTTTCTCGAATCAAGAACTTGGCTGATTTGGCAGAGGTCACGCAAATCCGCCGCCAGCGAAATCAGGTCACGGTGCGCTTTGCTGAATCGATGACTAGCAAATTGGCTGGGGAAACCATTTTCCAAGCCCTACAGGACGTCCCTTACAAGGCAGTTGTCGATGGTAAGCAGGCTCAGCTGGCCGTCACGTTAACTATTAATTTAAAAGAGGAGTCAGCATACTGGCTCAATAACCTGCGAAACTTCCTCTTGGTTGTTTTGCAACTAACAAAAAAGGATGAAATTGATGCGAATTGATAAGTTTTTAAAGCTTTCACGGATTATTAAGCGCCGGGCCGTTGCCAAGGATTTGGCCGACCAAGGACGGATTGAAATCAACGATAAGCGGGCTAAGTCAGCTGCTAATGTTGGTACCAATGATTTGATTACGATTCATTTCGGTAACAAGACTTTGGTGGTTAAGGTTTTGAAATTGGCCGAAATCGTTAAAAAGGACGAAGCACAGGATCTGTATGAGGTTGTTTCCGAGTCTTATGAGCAAGATGACAAGGAAGATTAAGTTTGTCTAAAGCCTGCTAATTCGCCTTGCAAGTCTATTGCGATTATGTCAAAATAATACTGATAAGGAGTGGGGCGATGGTAGAAAACGAGCACCGACAATCGAATATTCGACCGTTAAATGCTCGGATTGCCAAGCAGATTGCTGCCTCCGATGCCCGTCGTGAAGCGAGTCGCAGGCACTATGCCAGGGCCCACCACTTGCGGGAACGACGGATTGTCTTAATCGGTCTTGCTGTGGCCGCGGTTTTCATGGTTCAGTTGGTGCTGGGGCAGGTGCGGCTGCACGCTGCTAACCAAACGCTGACTAAGTCTGAACTGTCCCTTCAAGCCGTTCAAAAGGAAAACAAATCCTTGAAAAAGACGTCGAACCAATTGAAGGATCCAGCTTACTTGCAACAAATTTTGCGTGATAAGTACGGTTATTCACGCAAGGACGAAACGATTTATAATTTACCAGACAAATCTTAATGAATTGTCTAAAAGCCACCCTGGATAAGGGTGGCTTTTTCTTGATGACAATGGGTAAAATAAAAGCGATGAAGAAAACGATTACAAAGACAATTAAAGCCAAAGAGTGGCCAGAGAAGGTGGTGCTAGCCGTCTCTGGTGGCCTTGATTCCATGACACTCCTGGATTCATTGAACCGTTATCGACCGGATATCGATCTGGTCGTTGCCCATGTCAATTATCAACTGCGTGGTGCCGCTTCCGATGACGATGAGATCTTTGTGAGAAATCAGTGCCAAGCCCGTCAAATTCCCTGTTACGTTAAAAAGGTGACGGCGCCCGGAAAAAGTGGCGTGGAGGCCTGGGCACGAAAGGTGCGTTACGATTTTTTTGACCAAGTTGCAAAAGAAACCGGTGCTCGGGCTGTTGTTTTGGCCCAGCACCAAGATGACCAGGTCGAAACACTATTATTACAATTAATTCGGGGTGGCCTAGCCCAGCAAAAAGCGGGGATGATCGGGCAGTCGGATTATTACTTGCGGCCCTTTCTTGACTTCTCAAAGGAAGAACTCAAAAACTACGCTAAAGATAATCAGGTCGAGTGGCGGGAAGATGCGACGAATGCGGATCCTGGCTATACGGGTCGGAACCAGTTGCGCCACGAAATCATCCCGGCCTTAGCGACCATTAATGCCAAAGCGAAAGAGCACTTAGCTGATTTTGCCAAGCAGGAAGCTGTTGACCAAGAACTGCTGCAAAATCAGGCGAAGACATTTTTGCCGGTTTTTCAGGTTGATTTTCACCAGGTGCCGAAACCTTGGTGGGAGAAAACAATCTTACTATGGCTGCAAAATCAGGGCATCTATCAAGTCAAAAATGGACAAATGGTCGCCATTTTGTCTTTATTAGCCAATGACCAAAAGCCCAATGGTCAGGTTGATTTGGGGGATGGTTGGATGATGATCAAGGCTTATTCACAGGTTCAACTTATAAAAGAAGAAAAAACTGTAAAAAATGACCGAAAGCCCGAAGAACTTGTGTTAAAATTAGACCAATGGCAATTTTTTGACCGTGGCCAGCTTTTGTGGACCCAAAAAAGACCGCAAAAAGCTGATCAAGCCCTGGTTTTACCCGAACATTTGGTGGGCGTTTTAACGTTATCTTTGGCTAAAAAAGATGATCGTGTCCCTCTGAAAATCGGTACAAAATCAGTGCGTCGTCTCTTAATTGACAAAAAAATTCCGGTCACATTACGGGAAAAGACCTGGTTATTAAAAGATCAAAGTCAGGCAGTTTTGGCTGTTTGGCTAGGTCAACAGACTTGGTACCTGCCCGCCGGACGTGATCGTCCGAATGTAGCTAAGCAATGGTTAGTATGGCGAATTGAGGAAAATTAGTGAATAACGATATCGAAGAAGTATTATTTGACCAAGAGCAAATCCACGAAGCAGCGGTTCGCCTTGGTCAAACCATTACCAAAGACTATGCGGGGAGAAAGCCTCTCGTGTTGTCAGTGCTCAAAGGTGCTTACCTTTGGACAGCGGACTTGGTCCGTGAAATCGATTTGTACGTCGATTTAGAATTTATTAAAATTTCTTCCTACCATGGTGGGGTAACATCATCCAATGAAATTCAGTTGGTAACGGATGTTCAGTCGGATGTCGCTGGACGCGATGTCTTGATTTTAGAAGACATCGTTGATACCGGTCAGTCCCTGCGGTTTTTAAAGGACTTACTCAAAGATCGTGGTGCGAACTCCGTGCAAGTCGCTACGTTCTTAGACAAAAAGGGTGGACGGAAGATTGAAATCGATGCCGATTACGTTGGCTTCGATGTCCGCAACGAATTTGTTGTTGGCTATGGTTTGGACTATGCAGGCTTGTATCGTAACTTGCCTTACGTTGGTATTCTGAAAAAGGATATTTATAGTTAACATCCATTTAATCTCATACCCGTATAATTTATAGCAACTTTTATCAAGATTGAGGACTCCCGATGAAAAAAAATAACGGTGGCTTCTTTAGAAGCTCCTTTCTATATGTCATCATCTTCTTGGCGGTCATTGCTGGAATTTACTCACTAGTTGGTGGGTCAAATGGCGGAACAAAGACGTTATCATCGTCTGACTTCGTTAAGCAATTGTCCGACAAGGAGATTGACTCTTTCACAATCCAGCCCGGTAACGATGTTTACACGGTGACTGGAACTTATAAGAATAGCCAAAAGTCATCATCGACTGGTCAAGGCTTGAATAGCCTCTTGGCAAATCAGACCACGACAACGAAGTTTTCAACTTCTGTCTTGGAAAATGATTCATCATTGAAGCAGATTACTGATTTGGCCAAGAAGACCAACACGGATATGACGACAAAACCAGCACCATCTTCAGGCTTCTGGTTGAACTTGATTATTTCAATCGTGCCATTGCTCTTGATTGTGGGTGTCTTCTACTTGATGATGTCTCAGTCAAGCGGTAAGGGTGGCCAAGGCGGCATGATGGGGAACTTCGGTAAGTCAAAGGCAAAGCCTTCTGATCCGAAGGATAACAAAATTCGCTTTGAAAACGTCGCTGGTTCTGACGAAGAAAAGGAAGAACTGGTTGAAGTTGTTGAATTCTTGAAGTCGCCAAAGAAGTTCGTAGATATGGGCGCCCGTATTCCAAAGGGTGTTTTGCTTGAAGGCCCTCCCGGAACTGGTAAAACATTGCTAGCAAAGGCTGTTGCCGGTGAAGCTTCCGTACCGTTCTTCTCAATGTCTGGTTCAGACTTCGTTGAAATGTTTGTCGGTGTTGGTGCTTCACGTGTTCGTGACTTGTTTGAAGAAGCCAAGAAGGCTGCCCCTGCCATTATCTTTATCGATGAAATCGATGCCGTTGGTCGTCGCCGTGGTTCTGGCGTTGGCGGTGGTAACGATGAACGTGAGCAGACGTTGAACCAAATCCTGATTGAAATGGATGGATTTGAGAACTCTGAAGGTGTTATTATTCTGGCATCAACCAACCGTTCTGATGTCTTGGATCCAGCCTTGCTTCGTTCAGGTCGTTTTGACCGAAAGATTTTGGTTGGCGCTCCTGACGTTAAGGGTCGTGAAGCAATTTTGAAGGTTCACGCTAAGAACAAGCCATTGGCACCAGCCGTGGACTTGAAGGCGATTGCCCACCAAACACCTGGTTACGTTGGGGCTGATTTGGAAAACTTGTTGAACGAAGCTGCCTTGCTGGCTGCTCGTCGCGACAAGAAGTTAATCGACTCCGCTGACTTGGATGAAGCCGAAGATCGGATTTTCCAAGGACCTGCTAAGGCCAACCGGGCAATGTCCGAGTTGGAACGGAAGACAACCGCCTTCCACGAAGCCGGTCACGCCTTGGTCGGTTTGGTTCGTTCAAACGCATCCGTTGTTCGTAAGGTCACGATTGTGCCGCGTGGACGCATTGGTGGTTACGCTTTGATGACACCAAAGACCGATCGTTATAACATTCGTTATTCAGAAGCTAAGGAACAATTGGCTGGTTTGATGGGTGGACGTGCTGCCGAATTGGCAACATTCAACGAAGCTTCATCCGGTGCTGCGAACGATTTCCAGCAGGCAACGAATTTGGCCCGCCAAATGGTGACGGCCTATGGAATGTCTGAAAAGTTGGGTATGGTTCAACTTGAAGGGAATGCTTCTGTTGGCTATAGCGAACAGGGTGGCGCACAGTCATATTCAGACGAAACGGCTGCATTGATTGATGAAGAAGTTCGTCGTTTGACCAAGGAAGCCTTTGAGGAAGCAACCAAGATTTTGACGGAACACAAGGATAAGTTGGCAGCGATTGCTAATGCCTTGTTGGATGTTGAATCATTGGACGAAAAGCAAATCAAGGACATCTACGAAACTGGTCACTTCACCAAGAAGGGTGAAGAAGACGAAGATGATGCCAAGTCATTTGATGAAACCAAGGCTTCTTTGGATCACAAGGAAGACGAAGTGGAAGATGAAGAGCAAAAGGGTGATGAAAACCCAACAAAGCCTCTTGATCAGAATGATGACCAAGCTGAATCTGCGGACGATACGACTGATTCAGATAAATAAGTTTTTTAAAAAAGTTGGCTTAGGCCGGCTTTTTCTTTTACAATAAAGACAAGAACAAATAAAGGAATTCTTATGTCAGATCAATTAATTAAGGTCATTACAAAAGATGAGGCCTTCCGTGCCTTTGCCATTGACGGGACAAAATTAGTCCAAGAAGCAGCAAGCGCTCACCATGCCTCACGGATTGCAACGGTCGTCCTCGGCCGGGCATTGCTAGCAACAGAAATCTTGGCCCAGGCAACTTTGAAGGGCGAAGAACGTCTTGGTGTGAAGATGGACGGTAAGGGACCGATTGGTAACGTTGTAACGGAAGCGGACGCTCATGGGGCGGTTCGTGGTTACGTAACCAACCCTCAATTGGAACCAATCGTTAACGATGACGATCAATTGAACGTGGCTGGCGCTGTTGGCAACCATGGTTCTTTCCAAGTGACGAAATTGGCACCTTATTCGAAGCCTTATCTCGGTCAATCAATTATTGTTTCTGGTGAAATTGGTGATGATTTCACTTACTATTTGACACAATCAGAACAGATTCCATCCGTAATTGGTGTCGGTGTAACGATGAATCCAGATGACACGGTTGCATCCGCTGGTGGTTTTTTGGTTCAGGCATTGCCAGGAGCAACAGATGCTCAGTTGGATCAATTGGACGAGCACTTAAAGCAGATGACACCACTTTCTGAACTGTTGTCTGAAAAGAAAGGTCCTCTGGCGGTTTTGGATGATCTGTTGGGCAAGGATAACTATACGTCTTTGGCTTCTGTAGCTGTTGGTATCGCCGCTGAGCCACCCAAGGAAGCTTATGGTGAGATGTTAGCAACACTGCCATCCCATGAAGTCCAGGCGATGATTGATGAGGATGGCGGGGCTGAAGTGGTCGGCCGTTTCTCAGGCAAGAAGCACTATTTTGAGTCTGATGAACTAGAAGAAATCTTAAGTAAGATTTTAAAGCGTGAAGCCGAAGCAGAAGAAAAGGGCGATGAAAAATCAGCTGCTGATAACGAAAACAAGCAGGACTAACGTTTTTTAAAAAACGGAAAAAAGACCATGAGACGGGCAAACCAGGCGGTTTGCCCTTTTGTCTTGGCCGTTGTTTTGTTATACTGGAACAAGATAAATGAGCGAATATTCGCCGACAGGAAGGTAGATAGACATGGCTGAAGAAAAAGCCTTAAATGATCAAATGGTTGCCCGCCGTCAGAAGATGAAGGCGCTGGTTGATGATTTGAGCATTGATCCATTTGGACATCGTTTTGACCGAGACGCTTTGGCAGCGGACCTCCATGAACAATACGATGAGAAGACACAAGAAGAGTTAGAAGCAAATCCTGTAGAGGTCATCATTGCTGGCCGAATGGTCGCTAAGCGTGGTGCCGGAAAAGTCATCTTTGCTGACGTCCGTGACCGCTCAGGTGAAATTCAAGTTTATGCTCGTCGTGATGACTTGGGTGACAATTACCCAATCATTAAGCGTGCTGATTTGGGTGACTTCTTAGGAATCAAGGGTCAAGTGATGAAGACGGAGGCTGGTGAATTAACCATCTTGGTTAAGCACTTGACTCACTTGTCAAAGGCCTTGCGCCCAATGCCCGACAAGTTCCACGGTATTGCAAATGTGGAAACGCGTTACCGTAAGCGTTACCTTGATTTGATTGCCAACAAGGAATCTTTGACTCGGTTCCAAAACCGTTCAAAGATCGTTTCAGCTATCCGGGCCTTTATGGATGGTCACGACTTCTTAGAAGTGGAAACACCAATCTTGCAAACGCAAGCCGGTGGTGCGGCCGCTAAGCCATTTATTACTCACCACAACGCCTTGAACATCGATATGTACATGCGAATCGCAACTGAATTGTATTTGAAGCGTTTGGTTGTTGGGGGTATGGAACGGGTTTATGAAATCGGTCGAATTTTCCGAAATGAAGGAATGGATCCAAAGCATAACCCAGAATTTACAACCTTGGAATCATATGCTGCTTATTGGGATTTCACAGACGTAATGGACGAAACGGAAGGTATCTTCCGCGCCGCCGCTAAGGTCGTTCATCCTGATTTGCAAGTGAATTACCAAGGCACTGACATTGATTTGTCAAAGCCATTTGCTCGTAAGCACATGGTTGACTTGATTAAGGAAAAGACCGGCGTTGATTTCTGGCCAGAAATGACGGTTGAAGAAGCTCGCCAATTGGCCGACGAACACCACGTGAAGTATGAACAGTATTGGCAGGTTGGTCATATCATCAACGAATTCTTTGACAACTTTGTTGAAGATACGTTGGAACAGCCAACTTTCGTCTATGGTCACCCAGTGGAAGTTTCACCATTGGCTAAGAAGAATGCAGATGACCCACGCTTTACGGACCGGTTTGAGCTGTATATCGTTGGTTCTGAATTTGCTAATGCCTTTACTGAATTGAACGATCCAATCGACCAACGAGCTCGTTTTGAAGCCCAAGCGGCCGAACGTGATAACGGTAATGACGAAGCCGAAGGCATCGATGAAGACTTCTTAGAGGCCTTGGAATACGGTATGCCACCTACAGGTGGTTTGGGCATTGGAATTGATCGTTTGGTTATGCTCCTAACGGATGCCGCTTCCATTCGTGATGTTGTGTTGTTCCCAACAATGCGTCCAGAATAATTTTGTATTTTTACAAATAAATAGTTGACACGCTTGGTCCAATTTTGTATACTAATATAGTTGAGCCAAGCGCTTTATTCCGACTTAGCTCAGTTGGTAGAGCACCTGACTGTTAATCAGGTTGTCGCCGGTTCGAGCCCGGCAGTCGGAGTATTAAAAAAGACCAGACAGAAATGTCTGGTCTTTTTTTGGATTGAAATGGGTTCTGATTTTACCGGTTAAAATTCAACATTTGTCTTCTTCAATGCCGGAATAAGCAGCATAATGACGAGGGCAAAAAGGTAAATCAGTGAGAAGAAAATCATCACGGCGGCCAAAGAGTATTTGTCCATCAAGAGGCCAATGATGGGCGGGAAGAAGCCACCTAAGACTTTACCAACGGAAGACACAACAGAGTTGGCTGTTACCCGATATTCGGCTGGATAGAGGCGGGAAACGATGACGCCGTAGCCGCCATACATTCCGTTTGAGAAGAAGCCAACGACCATCATGATTAAGATTAGTGACCAGGCGTTTTTAGCCAAGAGAAGCGTGTAGAGAGAAACGGCAGCCATAATGAAGAAGAAAGTATAAGAGAAACGAGGGCCAAACTTGTCTAAAATATGGCCAAAGAAGTACATACCGAGAGACATACCGACGATTGTGGCGACCATCCAAAGATTTGAAGAAGAAATCGATAGTCCTAATTGCTTTTGCATGATTTTAGGGAGCCAGTTCATCAAGCCGTAGTAGCCACCAGTGTGGACCATCATCATTAAGGTTAAGGCAACTGTTTGCCAAGTCATTGCTGGTGTTTGGAAAAGTGCTAATAGTGGTACCTTGGTTTTAATGGTTTCCTTTTCCTGATTTTGCCGTTGTTCCTGGAGGGCATGGAATTCATCACTGTCCTTTAATTGGATACGGGCGATAAAGGCTAAAATAACGGGAAAAAGGCCGACCAAGAAGAGAGCATTCCAGCCGAAGAGTGGAATAACGGTGGCGGAGGCGATGGCAGCCAAAATGGCGCCAACCTGACCACCGATATGGGCGAGGGAGGTCAGTTTACCGATTTTCTTACCGGCAAAGTTTTCGGCAATCAGGGTCACGCCGGCGCCATATTCTGATCCGGTACCAACACCCGCGATAAAGCGGAACAGGTAGACCAACCAAATGTTATGGGCAAAGTAAATGGCTCCGGTTGAAAAGGCCACGACAAAAAGTGTCCAGGTAAAAACTTTTGCACGACCGATTCGGTCAGCCAGCATGCCAAATAAAATACCCCCAATCAACGTTCCCCAAGAGGAGACCGATGCAATCATCCCACCAGCAAAATTGCTAATATGGAAGGATGAAATGATGGAGGTAAGTGCAAAAGATATAAAAAGGGCATCCATATGTTCTAGGCCAAAACCGGCAACGGTTGACCATAGTGTCAGTTTTTGGTTCTTCGTGAAGGGTTCTTGGCGCAAGTTGGTTTGATCTTGCGCGATGGTTGCTTCCGCCATGCAAAAAACATCCTTTCAAAACAAACAAGACATTCAGATTCCTCTGTGCCGTGGCCACGATTGACCAATCGACACAGATAATATAATCCTTGAAATTTCTAAAGACAAGCCTTGTTTTTTAGAAGAGTGAGGTGTATGTCAGGTAATAAGACATCTAATTTTTCATTGTTTGTAAAGCCTTTTTGGCTATGGGATTCATTTGAACGAAACGTCTTATTATTCTAGAATGTTGACTTGGTATTTGACTAGAAAACCTGATTTTAAGGGGCTTTTTGCTTGTATTATTAAAAAAGAGCTGGATTAGTATCCAGCTCTGTAAAAATATTTTTGAATTAGGTTATTTCACAACGGCAAAGCCACCGGTCCAAGCAATTTGCTTGGTCACGGCTAAGGTCATTTGCAAGAAACCAATTGATTCCAATTCACGGGCACGACGCAAAGATCCGGCATCGACAACATCGAGGTCGCTGCCCTCAAAGGCTTTTTGCAGCAATTCCTTGCTGTCCTTGTTATCACCGGCAGTCAAAACTTCAACTGGGTTATCGCCAACTTTGCCAGATGCTAGGTTGGCCGCAAAAACGGTATTGAAGGCCTTCAAAACATGACTGTCTGGTAAATCAGCTTGCAATTGGGCAGTGGCTGAAGAGTCAGCAGGGACATCCAGGCTGTCAAAAGTTTTGAAATTAACAGGGTTGGTTGTTTCAACAATCGTTTTTCCGGCAAACTTTTGTTGGTATTCTTTAGCGATGCTTGCCAAAGCGGCGTAAGGGACGGCCAAGATGACCAAATCAGCCACCGTGTCCGCCTTATGTTTGGTTGTTACATAGTCGACTTGATTGCCGGCTTTTTCCAATTGAGCGCCAACGGCTGAGCCAATATTTCCTTTACCAAAAACAGTCACATTCATGTGCAGTCTCCTTTTCTATTCGATTATGCCTACATTGTAAGGCGGGTCTTTGTGAGTGTCAAAGCAAGGCCGTAAATACCAGATGACATCCTGTCTGATTTTTCGAAAAAATAGTAAAATAATGTGTGAAAATGATTGACAGGCCCCGCTGTAAATGGCATAATGTAATAGTTGTTTTAAACGACAAATCATTCCGACTTAGCTCAGTTGGTAGAGCACCTGACTGTTAATCAGGTTGTCGCCGGTTCGAGCCCGGCAGTCGGAGTTATGCCGATGTAGCTCAGTTGGTAGAGCACGGGTATCGTAAACCTGGGGTCGAAGGTTCAAATCCTTTCGTCGGCATCATTAATAAAAGTTTGAAAGCTAATGGCAGAAAAATCTGTTGTTAGTTTTTTTTCTTTTTATCTTGCTTATGGGTACTAATTTCTGTATCCTAGAATCATTATGTAAAGATTGTTGACCTAATTGAAAAAGAGCAGAGAGATTTCTCTTTTTGTTATAGCGGAGGAATTAGATTTATGTGGCACATTAAGACCTTTGATGAACTCAGTAATCGTGAAATTTGGGCGATGTACCGTGCTCGGATTGCCGTTTTTGTCGTTGACCAGCATAGTGAGTACCAAGACGTTGATGAGCAGGATTTAACAGCCTTGCACGTCTTTTATGAGGAAGACGGTGAATTGTTGGCCTATGCCCGTGTTTTCGCAAAAGACCAGGACACGGTCACTTTTGGCCGGGTACTGACTGTGCAAAAAGTTCGCGGTAAGGGATTTGGTAAAGCGCTAGTTCAACAATTGATGGACGTGATGGCTACTCGCTTTGACCAAGAAAAAATTGAAATTGAGGCCCAGGAACATGCGATTGGTCTGTATGAGCGATTTGGCTTTAAAGCCTATGGCGAAACCTTCTTGGATGCTGGTGTTCCTCATAAGATGATGGCCGTAAAAAATCAGAAGCGGTCGGAAGGCTGATAATGCCGTTTTAAAGCATTAAAAATTTGATAGCAAAAAGGCCATTCTGACTTTCTAGTCGGGATGGCCTTTATTGTTTGGTTAGTTTTAAAAAGAAAGAAGGCGTTTATTCTTAAAAGGAAAAAGCACTCAAACAGTTAAGTTTGAGTGCTTTTTAAGTTAGTTGCTTGCAAATTCGTCATAAACGTTGGTGAATCAACGTTTCATTATGCGGCTGGCGGGAGTCGAACCCGCACGTCCTAAAGCGGACACAGGATCCTTAATCCTGCGCGTCTGCCAATTCCGCCACAGCCGCATGCATTAATGCAACTATCAAATTCTACCTAGAATTGCTGCTCTTGTCAAGCGCTTTTCTTCTTTCTTCTTTTTATTCGGTTTTAATAGTAATTTTTGTTAAAATAGACATTGATTGGAGAATACCTATGAAGTTATTTAATTGGTCGAACAAAAAAGACCAGCAAGACAAAGAAATCCAAACGCAGGTTGATTTTCTGCAGGCTGAAAACGATCAGCTCTTGGACCAAGTTGAGTCCTTAAAGCTCGACATTAGTGAAGCCCGGAGCGAAAATGAGCATTTGAAGGAAGCTTTGAATCGGTCAACTTTCCGGCAAGGGCTAATTAAGATGACCATTGGCATGGGCATCTTAATTGTTTCCTATGCGCTTTTGGTGCTGGTGGGGGAACGAAATACCAACTTGCCCTGGCTATTACTGATTGAAGCCGTCTTCTTGTTTTTGATGCTTAATCGAGGAGAAAGTAAATGAGTGCGCAGAATCGGCGGCCATTTGTCGTAGCCAACTGGAAAATCAACATGATGCCGGACCAGGTTGGCCCCTACTTGGATACCGTTTTGCCTGCTTTGGTGGGTGAGACCGACGTTGAAGTTGGCATCGCCGCGCAAGACCTGTACTTAAGCCAGATGTTGCAGGCTGCAAAGGGCACTCCGTTAGTAATTGTTGGCGAAAATTCTCACTGGGAAGATGATGGGGCATTTACCGGTGAAACGTCGCCAAAAGCCTTGGCAGCACTTGGCGTTGAATACGTCTTAATTGGACATTTTGAGCGACGAAAGTTTTTTAATGAAACGGATGAAACGGTTAATTTAAAAACGTTAGCGGCGCTACGCAATGGCTTAAAGCCGATTGTCGACTTAGATGAAGACTTGTCGGCCTACGGACACCTGGTGCCCGAAAAAGTTGTTTTAAATCAGTTACAAGCAGCCCTTGATGGTGTTACGGAAGCTGAAATGGCTCAAGTAACGATTGCTTATGAGCCGACTTGGGCAATTGGTTCCGGGTCGGCGGCTTCGGCCGACCAGGCGCAAGAAGCGGCTGCTTTAATTCGACAAAGCTTAGCTAATTTATATAATCGAGACTTGGCTAATAGCATTCGCATTCTGTATGGTGGCTCAGTGACGCCGAAAAATGCACCCGCCTTCTTATGCCAGCAAGACATTGACGGTATCCTAGTTGGTAAGGCTGCGCTAGATCCCAGACAGTTTTTGACCCTGGTTGATCAGGCTAAAAAGTAAAATTAGTTCTCGGACAAATCGGCCAAACCGTTGGCTAAGCTAGAAAGAACCCATTTTTCCTGTTCATTTTACCTGATAAGGGTGTTATAATTTAGTTGGTTTTATAAATATTAACCACAGACAAAAGGAGAGCATAAAATATGTCTTTGATTTCAGATATCATCGCACGTGAAGTTCTTGATTCACGTGGAAACCCAACAGTCGAAGCTGAAGTTATCACTGAAGTTGGTGGATTTGGCCGCGGAATCGTGCCATCTGGTGCATCAACTGGTGAACACGAAGCTGTCGAATTGCGTGACGGTGACAAGAACCGTTTCGGTGGCAAGGGTACTACTAAGGCCGTTGCTAACGTTAACGATGTAATCGCTAAGGCTTTGGTTGGTAAGTTTGACGTAACTGACCAACGCGCCATCGACCAAGCCATGATTGACTTGGATGGTACTCCTAACAAGGGTAAGTTGGGTGCCAACGCTATCTTGGCCGTTTCAATCGCTGCAGCCCGTGCTGCTGCTGATGAATTGGGTGTTCCTTTGTTCTCATACATTGGTGGCATGAACTCTTATGTCTTGCCTACACCAATGATGAACGTTATCAACGGTGGTGCTCACTCAGATAACAAGGTTGACTTCCAAGAATTCATGATCATGCCTGTTGGTGCTCCTTCAATCAAGGAAGCCATCCGTTATGGTTCAGAAACTTTCCACGAATTGAAGAAGTTGTTGGCCGCTGACGGCAAGGCTACTTCAGTTGGTGATGAAGGTGGATTTGCTCCTGACTTCGCTAACAACGAAGAACCATTGCAATACTTGATCAAGGCTATCGAAGCTGCAGGTTACAAGCCTGGTAAGGACATCGCTATTGCTGTCGATGTTGCCTCATCAGAATTGTGGGATGCTGACAAGTCAAAGTATGTTTTGCGCTGGTCAACAAAGGAAGAATTCTCAACTCCTGATTTCATCAAGTACTTGGAAGACTTGGCTGACCGTTACCCAATCATTTCCATCGAAGATCCTATCGATGAAAACAACTGGGATGACTGGGCTGAAATCACGAAGGAACTTGGCAAGAAGGTTCAATTGGTTGGTGACGACTTCTTCGTTACAAACACTGAATACTTGGCTAAGGGAATCCGTATGGGTGCTGCCAACTCAATCTTGATCAAGGTTAACCAAATCGGTACTTTGTCAGAAACAATGGATGCCATCGAAATGGCTAAGGAAGCTGGTTACACAGCGATTGTTTCACACCGTTCAGGTGAAACTGAAGACACTACGATTGCTGACTTGGTTGTTGCTACTAACGCCGGCCAAATCAAGACAGGTTCAATGTCACGTACTGACCGTATCGCAAAGTACAACCAATTGATCCGTATCGAAGAATTGCTTGCTAATACTGCTAAGTACAAGGGTGTTCACGCATTCTACAACTTGTCAGCTGACGCACGCGAAGCTATCCAAGCTAAGTAATAAATTTTAACGAAAAACGCCTTTCGGGGCGTTTTTTTGTGTTTTCTTTCGTATAATATGGAAAAGATGATTAAGATGAAAGTTGTTTTATCAAAGGAGGGGCTGCATGGTAACACGCTGTCGTTGGGCTGCAAATTATGAAGAGGGAACGCCAATGGTCGCCTACCATGACCATGAATTTGGACACCCTGTTCGAGATGATGAACGACTGCTATTTGAGTTGTTAACACTAGAACTTTTTCAGTCAGGTTTGAGCTGGCGAACGGTTTTGAATAAACGAGCCAATTTTAAGGCTGCCTTTGCCGACTTTGATATTAATCAGGTGGCTCATTTTGACCAACAGGACGTTGAGCAATTGCTCTCTGACGCAGGGATTATTCGTAATCGGATGAAAATTGAAGCAACAATTAATAATGCTCAACAAATCCAAACGCTTCATCATCAGGGCGAGACGTTTTCTGATCTGATTTGGCAGCAAATAAATGGTCAAACATTGGATATTGGTGTTGATCAGGATGAAAAGATAGCTAGCCAGAATACGCTTTCTGAAGCCTTTAGTAAGCAACTAAAAAAGATTGGTTTTAAGTTTGTGGGTCCGGTGACTGTTGAATCGTTCTTGCAGGCTGTTGGTGTCGAAAATGCACATGACTTGGAATGTGACTTTCGTTAAGTTCAAGCCCAGTTGGGCATACATAAAGCGCTTGATTAATGTGTATATTGTGTGTATGATACAGTTGTAGTCAAGTCTGAGGAGGAACTCAGTCGTTGACTATTAAACCAAAAATGATGATTAAGAAGTTAGAAAAGCATGGCTTCAAGGTTATCGGCCATAAAGGCTCACATGTCATGCTTAGTGACGGTCAACATTATACGGAAGTGCCAAAACATTCTAAAGAACTTCCGAAGGGGCTAGAAAGAGCAATTTTAAAACAAGCGGGGCTTCAATAGGCTGATTGATTAAGGCTTTTAGTTATATTGAACAAGCACAGAACAGAATTCAGAAGAGGATAAATCACATGGATAAGGAAATTGAATTTGTTATGAGCTATCCGGTTGTTATTCATCAAGAAGATGATATGTTTTGGGCAAGCGTTCCAGATGTTCCGAGTGCTTTTACAACCGGGGCGACGGTTGAGGAAATTCTTGTCAAAATTAAAGAGGCGATTGAGTTGGCATTATCAACGACGCTCGTTGTTCCTGAACCAACAAAGTTTAGCGGAATTGATGCAGAAGATGGATTTGTTCAAATGGTAACGGTGTCGTTGATTGATTATTTAAGAGCATCATCAAAAACGATTCGAAAGAACGTGACTGTGCCTAGTTATTTAAGTGAGTTAGCCAAAAAAAATGGCGATAACGTTTCTGAAATTTTGACAAAAGCACTTGAGAAAAGATATGGCATTGGTTGATTTAAAAATGGATTTAATATTAAGTGTTCTAAGGAGACAGCAATGTCTCTTTTTTTTGTATCCAATTGGCTGATTGTTTTATTCTAGCTGCCAAATGAACAATAAAAAGCACCTCCATTCAATTAAGAATTTGAGGTGCTTTTTGAGTTTAACTGCTACATTTTCGCTACATAAACCCTTTAAACGTTGATATATCACAAGTATACATGCGCGATCCGGGAGTCGAACCCGGATTGCAAGAACCGGAATCTTACGTGCTATCCATTACACTAACCGCGCGAACTAGATAATTATAACCTACTTTGCGGGAATTTCCAAGTATGTTTCACCGATTTTTTTAAAAGAAACTTGGCCGGCAAAGCGGTTGGTTAGTTCTTCCTCAAAGGCCTTTACTTGATCAGGGGCGACTGCCACTTGATGGTGGACAGCTGTGTCAAAATCAGTTGAAAAAACTGGGTATTCTTCTTGCTTCAACCAATAAGTCAGCTGATCATTATTTTGATAATCAATATCAATTTGAATTTTTTCTCGCCACAGGCGTTCGACCAAACCGGCCTCGTCTAACCCCTGGGCAACAGTTCCAGCATAGGCACGGATTAAACCACCCGCGCCAAGCTTAATGCCCCCAAAGTAGCGGGTAACAATGGCTAGAATATTGTGGACCTGGCGTTTCTGCAAGACTTCGAGCATGGGAACACCGGCCGTCCCAGAAGGCTCACCATTGTCTGAATAACGCTTAATTTCATCGTTGTCGCCAATGACATAGGCAAAGACGTTGTGATTGGCTTTGTGGTGTTCCTTGGAAATCTGCTCGATGTAGGTCTGCGCCTGTTCCTCAGATTCGATGCGAAAGAAGGAAACGATAAAGTCTGATTTTTTAATTGTTTGTTGCCAAGAATAATCGTTCTCAGCGAGTAAGTAAAAAGGCTCCATAGCCCGTATTATAACATGACCAAATCAGAAAGAAGGTAGAAAAATGAATGCCGAGAAGCTCTATGGCCGTCTGGTAACCTGGCCAAAAGCGGTTGAGCCGCCGATACTTTGTCACACTCTACCAGCCTTTAAGCAGGGAATCTGTCAACGTTGTGGGCAAAAGGAGCGGGCAAAGCTGGCCAATAATGGCTTTTATTGCTTAAAGTGTCTGAACATGGGCAGAATTTCGACCAATGATTGTTTACTGACGATTCCTGAACCGAATCTCTTTCAGGCTGAAAGTCACCTCAGATGGAACGGTCAGCTAACCAAGCAGCAAGAACAGGTGAGCCAAGATTTGATGGCGAGCTATGACAGGCGAGAAAATCGACTAGTATGGGCAGTTACCGGTGCCGGTAAAACGGAAATGCTGTTTCCATTAATTGATTACGCACTGCGGGGAAAGGGGCGGGTTGCCATTTTGACGCCGAGGGTCGATGTGGTCCTCGAGCTAGCACCACGCTTAGAAGCGGCTTTTGATTGTCCAATTCAAGTTCTCTATGGGCAACACGGTAGCCAATACCAGTATAGCCAGTTGGTTTTGGCGACGACCCATCAAGCGCTCCGTTTTTACCGTGCCTTTGATTTATTAATTATTGATGAGGTTGATGCTTTTCCTTTTCGTGGCGATGCTGCTTTGTCTTACGCCGTTTTGCGAGCACAAAAAATTCAATCAAGTGTTGTTTATCTAACGGCGACGCCAACGGCTGATTTGAAACGCTTAGTCAAGCAGAAGAAATTAGCCCAGTCCTATCTGCCGCAACGTTTCCATCAAGGCCTCCTACCACAAATTCAGGTGCAGCGTGTTGGTAACTGGCGCAAGCACCCACCAAAGAAGTTATTAACCGCTGTTCAATTATGGTTCAATTATGGGTCAATCAGCAGAATCCCTTTTTGATTTTCGTGCCACGGGTGAAGGATTTAGTGCGTGTTTTTGATTATCTGCAAAGGTTTCAGACGATTAAGGGGACAACAGTCCATGCCACTGATCCTGACCGTGCCGAAAAAGTCCGTGATTTGCGGTCTGGTGCCTACCGGTATTTAGTTACGACAACGATTCTAGAACGTGGGGTCACATTACCTGCCTTGGAAGTGGTGGTTCTGGGTGCTGATGATTCCGTTTTTTCAACAGCGGCGCTTGTCCAAATTGCAGGACGGGTGGGGCGGTCTAAAAATCGGCCCGATGGCCTTGTTTTAGCACTCATACAGGAGCCGACACTTAAATTACGGGCGGCTCGTCAGCAAATTGCTGATTTGAACAATCGGGCAAAACAGGTGGCCGGTGTGCCAACTGACAGCCAGGAAGGAGATGAAAATTGAATTGCATACTCTGCCAAGAGGACTTTCAATCGCCAGTCACGATTGGTCAGTTGGCTTTCAATAAGAGTCAGGCCAAGCAGTTATTGTGTCCGGAGTGCTTAAATAGTTTTGTTCATTTAAAAGGGACGCTTTGTAGCGGGTGCGGTCGTCAATTGGTGGATTCAATTCCGACTGAGAACGCACTGCTGATTTGCTCAGATTGTCAGCTTTGGCAAAATCAGGGTTACCGCCTGCTTGGCCATCAAGCACTCTATGTTTATGACGAGCCATTGAAAGAGTACATGTCCCGTTACAAGTTTATGGGTGATTACCGGCTTGCCACCGTGTTTCAAAAGGAAATGCGTCAAATGCTTCGGCGCTCGGTAAAAGACAAGCAGATTGACCTCGTTATCCCCATTCCGGTGAGCAAGGAACGATTTTTACAAAGGGGTTTCAACCAGGTTGAGCCATGGCTTTTGCGTTCTGCCAAAGACGTGTTAGAAATCTTTAATCACAGTAAGGTTGACCAATCTAGCTTGGATCGAGCAGACCGCCTCAACACGCCACAACCATTTGTCATTGCTGCCAAGCAAGATTGGTGGCAGGTAAAAGAGTTTTGGTTGTTGATGACGTTTATACCACCGGACGAACACTTTACCATGCGGCGGACTGCCTTTATCAGGCGGGTGCTCGTTTTGTGTCGTCAGCGTCATTAGCCCGTTGATTTGTTTTTGACGTTGAAGGTCGGGGTAGGAGAACGTGCTTGTAAGGACTCCTATTCTGGATTGCTGCTTTAGCTCCTCTGTTATAAAATAAAACGAATAGAAGGAGAAATTTCATGCCACCACTTTTGACTTTGACCACAACGATTGCCGCCATCTATTTTGTCTTTTACCTGATTCGTCCGATTGATTTTGGCAAGTTACTACCAAAGAATCCTTTGCAGGCAGCCGTGCTCAAAGTAGTTGTTGCGACGAGCCTCGGATTTTTGTTGGCGACAGCCTTGGTATCACTTTTAAATTCGGCCTTGCAACTGCCTGGCACTCTCCTAAAAGATTTCTAAGAGATACCGGCCGAAACTGGTCAAGTATGATATAATTTAAAGGATTGTAGGGGACTGTCTTTTCTTTATAGACCCTACCGAACATGAATTTTGGAGAAATAATAACCATGGCAAGAGATATTGGAATTGATTTGGGAACCGCCAACGTTTTGATCTACGTTGAAGGCGAAGGTGTGGTCCTTAATGAACCTTCCGTTGTCGCCGTTGACGACAAGACTGACCGTGTTTTGGCCGTTGGGGCTGAAGCCTATCGGATGGTTGGTCGAACACCTGGAAATATCCGGGCCGTTCGTCCTTTGAAGGATGGAGTCATCTCTGACTTCGATATTACAGAAGCGATGTTAACTTACTTTGTTAATAAGTTGAACGTTAAAGGCTTTATGTCAAAGCCAAACATCATGATCTGTGCCCCAACAAACATTAGTGAAATTGAACGTAAGGCAATCATCCAAGCTGCTGAAAAGGCCGGTGGTGCCAAGGTTTACTTGGATTACGAACCAAAGGTTGCCGCTATTGGTGCTGGTTTAGATATCTTTAAGCCGGTTGGCTCAATGGTCATCGATATGGGTGGTGGAACTTCTGATATCGCCATCTTGTCATTGGGTGACATCGTTGTTTCTGAATCAATCCGGGTTGCCGGTGATCGCATGAACATCGATATTGTGAACTATTTGAAGCGTGAACATGGTTTGGTTGTTGGTGAACGTTCAGCAGAAACCATCAAGATTGAAATCGGTTCTGCCTTGAAGTCTGACGAGCCAAAGACAATGACTGTCCGTGGTCGTGACAACTTTGAAGGCATGCCACAGACCATCACTGTGAACTCAAACGAAATTGAAGAAGCTTTGCATGGCACGTTGGTTCAAATTGCTGACGCTGCACACTTGGCTTTGTCAAAGTTGCCGCCTGAATTGGCAGCTGACATCATCGATCGTGGTGTGATGTTGACTGGTGGAGGCGCTTTGCTCGACGGGATGGACAAGTTCATTGCTGACCGTTTGACGGTTCCTGTTTTTGTTTCAGAATCACCATTGGACAACGTAGCCAAGGGAACTGGGGCATTGTTGGAACACATGATGTCGAAGAAATAAGGAGTATTCATGAGCAAGAAAAATCAGAGCTTTGGCGTATCTTTGGTAACAAAGGACGACGAAATCCAGGTTTTGGTTGATGATCAACCGATTGGCAAAATCGAACAAAATCAGGGTGGCTATACTGGTGTTTTAGGCAAGCAAGTTGTCATTGCCAGCGCTCAATCGACCGATGAAGCCTTGCAGGCAATTCTCGCATCATTCAATCTCTACCATTAATTTTTTAAAAGAATCCTTTGCCGTGGCAAAGGGTTTTTGTACATAGAACCACCTAAAATTTTGTGCAAAAGGAAGATTCACCATGCAGCGTATCGCATCACATAAAACAGACCGGCCATCTGCTTCAGAGTTGGACTGGGGCATGATTTTAATTTTAATCTTGCTGATGTTAATTGGTCTGTATTCCCTGTACTTTGCTATTTTAAACGGCGGTAAAGACGCCTCGCCCATTAAAGCTGTCATTATGCAGATTGTTTACTGGATTGCTGGTGGCGTGATGATTGCCTTCATCATGCACTTTGATGCCTTCCAGCTCTGGCGATTAGCCCCTTTTCTCTATGCCATGTCCTTTGTCTTGCTGATTGCTGTTCTGATTTTTTATAATCGGGCTTTGTATGCGAATGCGGGTGCCAAATCGTGGATTGTCTTAGGGCCAGTTTCGATTCAGCCAGCGGAATTTGTAAAACCGTTTTACATTGTGATGTTAGCGAAGATTGTTGCTACTCACAACCGTTTGTATCCAACACACCGTGTTGATTCTGATTGGTTGTTGCTTGCCAAGATTGCCGGATGCTTCTTACCATTGGCCTTCTTAATCGCCTTACAAAACGATTTGGGAACGCTTCTTGTCTTTATGGCAATCACGGCTGGTATTGTGGTTGTCTCTGGAATAACCTGGCGAATTCTTGGGCCAATCTTTGCGGGCGTGGGTGTCTTAGGCGGTGGTATGATTTTCTTGGTGGCCTCAACCATTGGTCGAACCATCCTTGGGGCCTTGGGGTTCCAGTCTTACCAATTTGCTCGAATTGATGCCTGGCTGCACCCTGGACAAGATACTTCGAATACCGGTTATCAGACATATCAAAACCTCAAGGCAATCGGGTCTGGCCAACTTTTTGGGTCTGGATTTGGGAACATGAAAGTCTTTGTGCCTGTTCGTGAATCGGATATGATTTTCTCAGTAATGGGTGAGTCCTTTGGCTTCATTGGGGGTGCCTTCTTAATTGCTTTGTATTTCTTTTTGATTTATCGCATGATTAAGGCAACGTTTAAGGCGAAAAACGCCTTTTATGCCTATATTGCGACAGGAGTCATTATGATGGTTTTGTTCCACGTTTTTGAAAACATTGGGATGAACATCGGTCTCTTACCATTGACAGGAATTCCGCTGCCCTTTATTTCACAGGGAGGGTCGTCGCTGGTTTCGAATATGATTGGAGTCGGGCTGATAATGTCGATGTCTTATCAGCAACAAAGCCGAACTTTCAACGATTCGAACGAATTTAATTTGTAAAAGGGTGCTATGGAAGAACTTGCTGCAATTCATGAAAAAACACGGGTCTTATTGTCACAGCTACGCAGTGGGGATGTTTATGAATCACTGCCTGAGTTACTCTATGTCTTAAAGGAAAATGCGGATATGGAGCCAGCTGAGCCCACCCCTCGTCCCAGAGACTCGATGGCTGCCATTGAACAAATGCAGGTTTACCAGGATGTTTGGTCAGCCAACCATGAGGAATCAAATCAATTTGTGGCTGATGACGACTTGCGAGCATTCGTGGATCAGTTGTCTTCACCGAGTGCAAAGATTCGTGATACTGGTGCATTCTTCTTTCTTGGTAATGCCATCCAAAACGGTCATCTCAGCCACCAGCAATTAGACTGGTTGACGGCTGAAATGATTAGCGACGATCATTTACTCACTCAAATTTTGCAGGAAGAAAATGATGGTGCTTATGGTCGCTCTTTTGCACTGGCTATTCTTTCGATTTTATTGATGGCTGATCAGCAAGCTGCTGAGCCCTTTATTGGCTCAGAGTTGATGATGGCAATTGTTGAACAGGTTAGCCTGTATACGCTGCTAGAGCGGGATACTCGCGGTTTCGTTCCTGGTCATGGCTGGATTCATGCTTATACTCATTTAGCAAATGTACTGGGCGCTATTTTTGACCGGACGGACGTTCCACGGTCTGACAAGCTGTTCTTGTTGGCTTGTATTATGACCAATTTCCGTCAATTAAATACACCGCTAACGATGGGGGAGCTGAACCGCCAAGTCGGTACCATCTTGCGCTTAAGTCGGAAGCATAGCCTTTATGCCGATTATTTACTGCTGTCATTAAAGTTGTGGCGGCAAGATCTTGTGAACGAGCCCTTTGCACAAACTCGGTCACGCTGGCAGAAATTATATAATCGAGTTGATTTCTTCCAGCAAATTTTAGCTTTTGGTCAAGACCAGGTGCCTGAAAAGGTCTGGTCATATGTCCAAGAGACTAAGAATTACCTTTCTTAATTGTCTTCGTCTCGCCAAATTGGCGAATGAAAAAAATATTTACCTATGACGTCCGCTTTTTTGGTGGACCAATAAAGGAATTTTGTTATGAGCAAAAAACATGTTGTGTTGTTGTTTGGTGGAAACTCGTCTGAGCACGATGTTTCCAAGCGGTCTGCCTATAATTACTATCAGGCCCTAAAGGAAACGGGCAAGTATGACCTTTCGGTCGTAGCAATTGCCCAAAATGGTTTTTTCTTGGATGCTAAGCGGTCATTTGAAATTATGAACCAAGCCGATGAGGCACCCCTGGTTGCTGAATACATGGATAGCATTGATTCAACGGAAACGTTGGCACCGATTGCTGCCTTGAAGGATTTGCCGCCAATCGATATTTTTTTCCCAGTTGTTCACGGTAACTTAGGTGAAGATGGGACGCTTCAAGGTCTTTTCCGCCTCTTGAAGAAGCCATATGTTGGCGCTGCCTTGCGTGGCCACGCAATTTCCTTTGATAAGGTGATTACCAAGGAAATTTTGACGGCCAATGGTATCCGCAATACCAAGTATCTGGTTACCTATCAAAATGATGACCAGCCACTGACATGGGCAACCGTTGAAAAAGAGTTGGGTTCACCTGTCTTTGTTAAGGCTGCCAATCAGGGATCATCTGTCGGTATTTCACGGGCAGAAAATGAGGCTGAATATCAGGCTGCCTTAGCTGACTCCTTCAAATATGACCGCAAGGTCTTGGTTGAAGCAGCCGTTAATGGTCCTCGTGAATTAGAAGTTGGTGTTATCGGTAACGATGACATCTTGGTTTCTGAGATTGGTGCCCACCAAGTTCCGGACCAGGGTGGTGATGGTAAGGGCTGGTACGACTACAAATCAAAGTTTGTGGATAACTCAGCCGTTGCCTTTGAGATTCCCGCCAAATTACCAGAAGATGTTACGGCTGAAATTAAAGCCATGGCAAAGAAGGCTTACCAGGTCTTGAACTTGGCTGGGGAAGCTCGGATGGACTTCTTAATTGACGAGAATAACGTTCCTTACCTAGGGGAACCAAATACGCTGCCAGGATTTACGAACATGTCCTTGTTTAAGCGCTTGTGGGATTATTCCGATATCAACAACGCTAAGTTGGCTGACATGATGGTACAATATGGTTTTGAAGCTTACGAAAAGGAACAACAAATTTCTTATTCATTCGAGTCATTGGGTGAAGAGAAGGTTGGAACTTTCAACGGTCAATAATTAATAATATTAAATAAAAAATGTCCCTTGCTTTTTACGCAAGGGACATTTTTTTACTGATTTTTACTTTTGAGCGAGCTTTTCGCAACGAACAACCAAGACGTCGATTGTCGCCATTCGAGTGACGAAAGCAGTGACAGAACCAACAACTAAGCGCTCAACAGTGTTGAGTCCGGTTGCCCCAATCACAATCAAATCAGCTTTGATTTCTTTTGGAATATCGGTTGCGATCATGGTCTTTGGTGAACCGTAGTCAATTCGATATGAAACGTTTGAAAGGCCGGCATCAGTGGCTTCCTTTTTATAAGTTTCCAATGACTGACGTGCATCTTCTGTGATGGTATCAATCATGGTGTTATCGAAGGATGTGATGTTTTGAATGGCGCGGGTATCAATGACATTAGCAATCACTAATTCAACGTTGCCGTCTTCTTTTGCCAGGGCGATTGCGCGCTTTAAGGCCGCCTCAGCTTCCTTTGAGCCATCCACTGGAACCAAAATCTTCTGGTAAGACTGTGTCATCGTAAAGACCTCTCTTTCTTTCTAGGTTCATTATAAGTCTTTTAAGACAAAATAAAAAGCGGCCTCTACGGAATAGAAAATTAGTTGATATTAAAAGTTGAATTAGTTGTTTGGATACCAGTAAGAGCCCACAAAAAAAGCCCGCCCGAAGGCGAGCCGTGGGTCATGCCCACGATACTCTATTGGCACCGTTAACCGCTACTCAGATTTTCCTCGAAATTATCGAGGTGGGCGTTTCACCGGGGGCTTTGACTACCGAACGAAAGGGCATGTCATGACCTGAGGATCCCCGTCCAAAATAAAAAGGTTGTAAGGAAAAAGCTGTTAATGTAGCAATGCGTATACCAGAGTATTCACTAATAGTATACTGATTTTGTCTAAAAATACTAGTCTTGACATTCTGATTTTTGTGAGTAATCATCAACAAAAATTGTCGCTCAAAACCGGATTGGTATTGTTTATTTTAAGCCACGACGCTGTTGATTTTTAAGACTTTGATTGACGTCTTTTAACTGCTGCTCGAAATTCGAGTTACCCTTCGGCTGGAAGTAGGCGTCATCCTTGATGGCATCTGGGAGGTATTGCTGAGCAACCCAGTCATTTGGGAAGTCGTGAGGGTAGATATAGTCGTTACCGTGGCCGAGCTTCTCGGCGCCCTTGTAGTGACTATCGCGCAGATGGTCTGGGATAGATTGGGCCTTTGAGCGGCCCGCTTGGGCGATGGCAGCATCCATCGCGGTGTAAGCCGAATTTGATTTGGGCGATAGCGCTAATTCAATAATGGCATTGGCCAGTGGAATCCGTGCCTCGGGTAGTCCTAATTTTTCAGCGGTTTGAATGGCCGTCACGGCGCGTTGAGCACCATTCGGATTAGCGAGGCCGATATCCTCGTAGGCAATCACAATCAGGCGGCGAACCAGGATTTGTAGGTCGCCGGCAATAATCAGTCGGGCAGCGTAATGCAGGGCCGCATCGACATCCGATCCTCGAATTGATTTTTGTAGAGCCGAGATGATGTCGTAATGGGCATCGCCATCCTTGTCGGCTACGAGTGCCTGTCGTTGGCTAGTTTCTTCAACGACCTCCAGGGTCACTTGGATAACCCCACCTGCATCCGGCTTGGTCGAAAGGACCGCTAATTCCAAGGAATTTAGGGCGGAGCGAAGATCGCCGTTGGTTGCCTGGCTAAGGTGGGTGAGGGCTTCGTCGGCTAGGTTCACTTGATAGTTGCCAAGACCGTTTTCTTTATCCGTTAGTGCCCGTTTGATGGCCTTTTTGATGTCTTGGTCACTTAAAGGGTGGACTTGGAAAATTTGGGTTCTGGAACGGATAGCTGGCGTGACGTTTAAGTACGGGTTTTCCGTCGTTGCACCAATTAAGATGATGGCACCCGATTCGAGGTGGGGGAGGAGAAAGTCTTGCTTGACTTTGTTGAGACGATGAATTTCATCTAAAAGCAGGACGACGGTCCCTGACATCTTTGCTTCCTCAGCAACGACCTGCAGGTCCTTTTGCGAGTCGGTCGCCGCGTTTAAGGCCCGAAAGGCAAAGTTTGTCGAACCGGCAATCGCCGAGGCAATCGAAGTCTTACCGGTTCCAGGTGGACCGTAAAGAATCATCGAGGAAAGACGCTTGGCTTCCACCATCCGCCAAATGATTTTATTTTCGCCGACTAGGTCTTCTTGACCAACGATTTCTTCAATTTTTGTTGGCCGCATCCGGTAGGCCAGTGGTTTTTGTCCGAGCATGAAGACTCCTTTATCAGTGTGACTTTGTCTTGATAAAAAAGAAGCCGGTTGAAACCGGCTTCGTCAGGTTACAGGTCAATTGATTCCTGGTTTACGGCTGATTTTGCCGCAAGAACGACCGCGTAGGGGTCATCAGTTTGTGTTGTTCTTTCAAAATCGGATAGAAGGGTGTAGGGGTGATTGGTGCTGACGGCCATTTGCAAGTAGTTGATGTAGGCATCACCACAAGCATCCTGGTCAATCAGTAAGGTCGTATCCGGCCAGTTGGCCATCCGTGCCTTGAGTTCATCTTGAACTTGGCTATCGTCGGCCTTTGATTCTTTAACGGCCGCGACTACTCGTTCACGAAAAGTGCCTAGGTAAAGGCGCTGTTCATCAGGGTTAATCTTGGGACCACCATTACCTTGCTGCCCCTGTTCTAAACGGCTGTTAACATCATCCATTGGGTTATCCTCCAATTACTTTACTACAGACAATTATACGGAAAAAGCTGTAGAGATTAAAGGCTTGTCTGCTATTTTCGGGTGTTATCCAACATTTGTCGGTGGATTGACCTAGTCTGTTGATTGCCGCTAATGAAAAATCAGTAACGATGAAAATTTTATTAGAATTGGTCTAGTAAATCCAGTGGAATTTTGTCCTGCTTCTTGAGTAGACAGGCTAAAAAATCCATGTTATATTGATTTCGAAAATTGAATACGAATTATCTGGGGTGCCGGTTGGCTGAGATTATACCCATTGAACCTGATTAGATTAACGTCTGCGTAGGAAGATAGTGATGATAGTTTTTTTGAAAGCTGTTTTTGCGTTTTTGACGTGGAAACAGCTTTTTTTGTTCAATTTTTAACAAAAGTGGGTAGTGGCTGGCATGAAAAACTGATTTTTCGGTGGTCGGACCCAGAAGGGAGAAAAAAGATGGTGACAATTAATGGCGAACAGATGGACAACGTCGCAGGTGTAACGGTTTTGAGTCTACTTGAAGAGCAAAACAGTCATCACGAAAACGTGGTTGTCGAACTCAATGGTCAAATTTTATCGAAAGCGGCTTTGGCTGAAACGGTGCTGGTTGAGAACGACAAAGTAGAAATTATTGCCTTTGTAGGTGGGGGTTAGAAAAAATGACAACGATTGCAATTGATGGTCAGGCGGTGGAATCCGTCTACCTAAAAATGAAGGATCGCAATGTGGCTGACAGTCAGGAGAAGTTGGCAGCCGCCCATGTGACGATTGCCGGTTCGGGAGGACTAGGATCAAATATTGCCATTGCGCTGGCCAGGGCCGGGGTTGGTCATTTGACCTTGATTGATTTTGATGAAATTGAGCATAGTAACTTGAACCGTCAGCAGTTTAAATTAAGCCAGGTTGGTTTACCAAAAGTCTTGGCCCTGAAGCAAAACATCTTGGAGTTTAACCCCTTTGTGGAGGTGACGACTTGGCAGGAACGAGTGACGGAGGGCAATGTGTTGAACCTCTTTACCGGTGCTGATATCATCTGTGAAGCCTTTGATGATCAAAATGCGAAAGCAATGCTGTTAAGACGGGCGCAAGAAGTTTTGCCAGAGACACCAATCGTGATGGGCAATGGCTTAGCTGGTGTTCACGATGCCAATCAAATTCAAACCGTCCGGCAAAGTGACCATGTTTACCTTTGTGGTGATGGCCAGACCAAGGGAGCAGAAGGATTGATGGCCGCTCGTGTCCTGATTTGTGCGGGGCACCAGGCGAACCAAATCCTACGTTTAATTCTAGAAAAAGAGACAGTAGAGGAGTAAAAAATGTCGACAAATGATCCATTGGTCATCGGTGGCCATCAGTTTGAATCACGCTTTATTTTGGGATCTGGTAAGTACTCATACGAGTTGATTGACTCAGCGGTTAACCATGCCAAAGCGGAAATTATCACGATGGCTCTTCGCCGAACGAGTGTAGCTGAGGAAAATATTTTAAATTTTATTCCACAGGGGACAACCATCTTGCCAAACACTTCGGGGTGCACGAACGCTGAGGAGGCAATCCGGATGGCGCGAATTGCTCGTGAACTGAGTGGGAGTGACTTTATCAAATTAGAAGTGATTCCTGATAAACAGTATTTGATGCCCGATAACTATGAAACGTTAAAGACAACCGAGGTTTTGGCCAAAGAAGGCTTTATCGTCATGCCCTATGTCTTGCCTGATTTCAATATTGCGAAGCAATTAGTCGATGCAGGTGCAGCTGCCGTCATGCCATTGGGCGCACCAATTGGTACTAATAAAGGGCTTTCGAACAAAGATTTGATTCAAATTTTAGTTGACGAGATTGACCTGCCAATTATTGTGGATGCCGGAATCGGCCGTCCAAGTCAAGCAGCCGAAGCCATGGAAATGGGTGTCGATGCCATCATGGCCAATACGGCAATGGCAACAGCGGGGGACATTCCTCTGATGGCCGAAGCCTTTCACTTAGCGATTGAAGCTGGTCGCAAGGCCTACCTGGCCAAACCAGGACGAGTATTGACGAAAAAGGCGGCACCATCATCACCATTGGCAGGCGTGAGCCTTGGTTAAAAAGGAAAGGAACGACCATGATCCAGCCGAAACGGGCAGGGCTTCATCTATCATTAGCACAGAAAATCATCTTGATTAATTTTCTTGGTTGGGTTTTTATCTATGCCGATCGGACAATCTTAAATCCAGTGATGCCGGAAATTCAACGATCTTTTGGTCTGAACCATGCTGAATTGGGACTGATTTCATCTGTTTTTTTTTAACCTACACGGTTAGTCAGTTGCCGTTTTCACGTCTAGCGGACGGTCATTCGAAGAAGGCTATCGTCGCTTTGGGCTTTATCTTCTTTGCGGCAATGACTTTTTTCTCGGGTATCGTGCCAACCTTTACTCTTTTTCTACTGGTGCGGGCCCTGGTAGGCCTAGGGCAGGGTAGTTTTTACGGCCCAGCCTATGGATTAATTAATCAAAACCTTAGTGACCGCCATGCAACTTTGGGCATGGCCATTATTAATAGCGGGCAGGGTGTTGGACAGATTCTGGGTACCTTACTGGCCAGTACGCTGGTGATTCAAAATCAGGACCACTGGTCAACTCCTTTTTTAGTGATTGCCTTACCAACGGTGATGGTCGGTTTCCTGTACCTGTATGGCTTACCTAAAGAGGGCCGGTCAATTCGGTATGGGGGAAAGTCGGTGAATGCACGCGGTGGCCAACAGCAATCACTCATCTCGTCGTTAGCAGCAAAATTAGCGCCAAAAATTTGGCGACCATTCTTTAAGCGGCCGCTAATCGGTGCTTATTGGCTTTTGTTTTGCTCGATTTATGGCCAAATTGCCATGTTAACTTGGTTACCGACCTTTTTGTTGGGAATGAAAAATATTGACCAACGTTTTGTCGGTTTGATTGCTTCGATTGTGCCCTTGATTGCCATTCCAAGTGCCTTAATTTTGGCAAAAAAATTAGATCAAACAGCACATGCCAGGCGGTTTCTATACCTTTTTGTACCGTTATCAGCCTTGGCATTGGTGTTGGGAAGCTTGAGTCAAAATTCAAAGCAGATTGTTCTGGCACTGATTTTGTATGGGTTGACCGGGAAAATGACCATTGACCCACTATTGTTGCAGGTCATTCGCCGCCATGCACCAAAGGGGCGAGTTGCCACAACATTTGGCCTTTATAACTTTTTGGGGATGTTGGCCTCGATTACGGCGCCATATCTGACGGGCTGGTTAACGGATGCGACGGGGTCTTTGGCGGTTGGTTTTGATTTGGCAGCGGCCTTGCTGTTGTTGGGATTACTTGGTTTTGGATTGAGTCAGAGAAATGCAGGATAAAAAAATTACTGACCTCTTGGAGAGTTTTCAAGCAATTGGTCGCACGAAAAATCAGGGTTATACGCGAACGGTTTATGACCAGGCCTGGTGTCAGGCACAGAAGCAGTGTGTCAACATTATCAAGGAATTGGGACTGGTACCCTGGGTTGATGAAATCGGCAACTTGTATGCGACTGCTGATTTAACTTGGCCCAAAGAACCTGTAATTTTGGTTGGTTCGCACCTGGATACGGTTGTCGATGGTGGCCTATATGATGGCCTTTATGGCGCTTTAGCTGCTGTCTTGTCGGTTAGTCAAATCGTCAAATCAGGACAACGGATGGGGCGGCCGCTCGTCGCTGTTATTTTTTCAGAAGAGGAGGGCTCACGCTTTGATGCGACCTTTACGGGATCGCAGTACTTGCTCGGGCGACATTTGAAAGACTTTGAGCATCTGGTTGATGCTAGAGGGCAAACTTTCGGTCAAATTCGCCAGGCGGCAGTGGCTGCCTTGAGTCCCTTTGTGCAAACGGCGTCACGCTTAAAAATTGCCCAATATCTCGAACTGCATATCGAGCAGGGGCCGATTTTAGAGAAGGCAGGTACCGATATTGGCATCGTGACAACCATTGTTGGTCAAGAACGTTTTTTGATCCAGTTAGCGGGTCAGGCTAACCATGCGGGAACAACTCCGATGGATTGTCGTGACGACGCCCTACGACGGGCAGTTGGGTTGTTGGCAGACCTCTATCGTGAGTTAGCGCAGATTCCTGATTTGCGCTATACCATTGGGAAAGTGCAGTTAGAGCCCAATGTAGCCAATGTGATTCCGGGATTAGTCACTTTTGCTTTAGACTTACGCCACCAAGACCAGTCGGTCTTGTCAGAAGCTGTTGGTGTGGTGGCTGAGCTAGTGGACCGGTATCGGGCAAAACTTGAGCGCACTACGGCGGTTATGCCCACCCAAATGGATGCGGGTCTTCAGGAGGAGATTGCAGGGGCATGCCAATCGGTTGGTCTGACGCACCAATTTCTACCATCTGGTGCAGGTCATGATGCGCAGGTGATGGGGGAACAAGTGCCGACTGCCATGATTTTTGTCCCCAGCGTTGGCGGGGTTAGTCATGTACCGGAGGAGACGACAACACCAGCAGATTTGGAAAATGGCCAACGGGTTTTGACGGCCGTTTTGGCAAAATTAGTAGGGTAGTATGAACAGAAAGAACCATTCCTCAAACAACGGGGGATGGTTCTTTTGTGCTGTTGGATTCGTGAAAGATGAAAGTGTGGCTGGGGACAATCGCAATTGGTAACGTTGCCCTTTTCAGCGATTGTGTGGGTTATCTCTGGTCTGATTTTTTAAAGTGAATTTACAATGGAAGTGCAACACCCTTGATAAATAAAAAAAGCCAAGACCCTTGGTAGGCTTGGCTTCAGGTAGAAAAAATCATTTATAAAAGAATGGTTAAACAATCAAGTAAGGATTATCGTTGTTTTCTTAGGATTAGTGGGATAGCGATGCCAAAGCCAATCATAAGAGCACCGTTTGTTGACCATGCGGATTGATGAACTTCGATGCTCACAAATGTGATGATTAAGCCCAAGATGAAGTAGGAGGCACCGAAAGACAGTGATAACTTTTTGCGTTTACTTTGTTCCGTTATTGTTTTTAGTTTTTCCAAACTGGTAATAGCCACCCAAGTAATAACAAATATGATGAACATGTTAATGAGCCAAGACATGATTTCTCTCCAATCATTGATATAATTGTTCTAGTTTAACATATTTTTTTGGAATGAAGAGTAACCGTCTAAAGTCGACCTTTGCGACTAATTTACAACCGAATATTTGAGCAAAGAAAAAAGCCACCGCATAAGCAGTGACTTTTCAACCAGAAAGAGTTAATTAAATTATCCCAAACGGTTGTAGTATTCGACAATCAAGGCTTCGTTGATGTCAGCATCCAATTCTTCACGTTCTGGCAAACGAACGAAAGTACCTTCAAGCTTGTCAGCATCAAATGAAACGAATTGTGGACGTGAAACTACTGATTCAACAGCGATTTGGATAGGCACAATGTTCTTTGACTTTTCGCGAACAGAGATAACCTGACCAGGGACAACTTCGTATGATGGAATATCAACGCGCTTACCATCAACCAAGATGTGACCGTGGTTAACCAATTGACGTGCTTGTTGGCGAGTAGTTGCCAAACCAAGACGGTAAACCAATGAGTCCAAACGGCGTTCCAAGAAGATCATGAAGTTGGTACCGTGAGTACCTTGACGAACCTTACCGGCCTTGTTGAACAATGAGTGGAATTGACGTTCAGTCAAACCATAAGTGAAACGCAACTTTTGCTTTTCGCGCAATTGCATTCCATATTCAGAAACCTTTCCACGACGGCCTTGGCCATGGTCACCAGGTGCATAAGCACGACGTGACAATTCCTTACCAGTTCCAGAAAGTGAAACACCCAAACGACGTGAGATACGCCATTTTGGTCCAGTATAACGTGACATGTATATGTCCTCCAAAATGTATTTTGCTGTACATTTGAGGGTCGGCACCAGATGCGTGCAGCGTCAAGAAAAATCGTTTCTCAGTGACTGTAGCCAAGTCCTTACTAACGAGTTTGGACGTTGTTGACGCGCTTCTTTACCGACTGCTACTCAATACAACTCCAACAAGTATAGCAAATCAGAAGAAAATTAGCAAGGAGAAATTGATGGTAAAACCCAGCCATCGTCGATGCTTTTGCAATCTCCTTGCAAAATTTAGGCTGAAAAAGAGTAAAAAATCTTAAGAAAGGGATAAAAGGAAGTAAATGGGTCTAATTTCAACAGTCAATAGTGTATGGTGGACTTAATTAGTAAATAAAGCTGAGGGTTTAGTACATATGTGGATTATTATTGCAATTATCATGATTATCGCTATCTTAATCGGCCTTGGTTGGGCGGTTTTGACACAAAGGCAGGCTGCTACGCAGGTGGGTGATTTTAGCATGGCTAAAAAAGCGCTCATGGATGAAGACATTGCGACTGATTTAGCAGCGGCACGAAAGGTCGCTTTAGCGGGCCAAGCTTTGCAAAATTTCCAAGAAACGGAAAAGATTTATCGTGACTTGCGCAACCATCGCTTTGCGGCAATTGATGCGGAAATCAATCGAGCAATGCAACTGAGCGCAGGTTTGAACGTTTGGAAAACAAGGAAGTCATTACAATCTTTATTGGATCAAATGACGGAAGCGGCTGCCTTGCAAAAACAGGTTGTTTCAGGACTGGAAGACATTCAGCAAGAAAATCAAATGCAACGTCAGGCAATCGATCAATTACACGGTGACTTTGATGATATCACGGATCGGTTAACAGCGACAGATAATCCTTACGGCCCCAGTGCCCCTGCTCTATTAGCCTTTTTATTTGATGAAGAAGAAGAGTACCAACGCTATCAAGAACTAATTGAGTCTGGAGACCGAGTCAAGGCAGCCCAAAAGTTTGAAGAGGTTGGGATGATTGCTGGTCAAGTGCTCGATTATATGCAAAACTTGCCAATTTTAGTTACCACCTTTAATGAAAAATACTTGGATCAGATTAACGAGTTAAACACGAGTTGGCACGATTTGACTGACCGTGGCGTTGTTTTTGCAGAAGGTGTTGTTGAGGAAGCCTTGAATGAAGTCGATGACCTGCGCCTCCAAGGACTCAAGGCGATTGCAGGTTTGAAAGTCAAGGAAGCAAATACTATCTCAACGACTTTGAACCAGAAGATTCAAGAATTGTATGATCTGTTGGAAGAAGAATATCAGGCTTATCACCGTTACTTTAAGCAGCAAGAACGTGTGAATACGGAATTTGATCGGGTTAAGGAACAGAACCATTCTTTGCTCCTTGAACTAACTTATTTGAAGGGACGCTTTATCCTTGGCCATGAAGAAGAGGACCGCCAAGCTAGTTATCACCATGATATTGAAGGCTTAGTGTTGAGCCAGCAAGAAGTTCAACGAGCCTTAAAGGAAGGCAGTCAGACATACAGCTGGGCGGTTACGCGCCAAGAAAATTGGTTTTCAATTTTGAGCCAATTAGATAGTGACCAGGTCGCCCTGTACCATCAAATTGAGGAGTTCCAACCCGCTTTGAAGTCCGCTAAGGAGCACACGGCTGGCTATATTGATCAAATTCGCGGTGTGAAGCGATCGCTTGAACGTCGCGACTTGCCAGGGTTACCTGAGGATTTTCTACAAAAATTCTTTGCAGTGAGTGACGAAATTACGCGCCTGGACGAGGCTGTGTATGCAGGTGAAGTCGATCTGGACGATGTGCAGCGTCAATTAAATATTGTTGCTGCTGACTTTGATACCTTAAAGGAACAGGCCCACGATGTGATTATCGCTGCTGATTTGGCTGTTTCACTGCTTCAGTACGCTAACCGTTACCGCGAACAAGACGAAGAAGTTGCGAAGGCGTTGAAGGTGGGGCAAAAGCTTTACCAAGTCGATTTCGATTACGATGGTGTGATTAAAGAGATGAAGCCAGTTTTGCAAGTGGCTGAGCCCGGAGCTTTCGAGCGTCTCCAGAAAAATCAGGACCCGGTTCTTCTATAAGAAAAAACGGCGATGAAAGTAATGAAGTTTGGCGTTTTCTGCCCTGATTTCACCACTTGATGACGTTAAAAGTAAATAAGAGCAAAAGAAAAGCTGACTGTCTGGGTTGATTCCCAAGCAGTCAGCTTTTTTAATTGATTTACTTTTCGATTTGATTGAGTGAAGAATGGCGGATACCGTAAGTAAAGTACCAAATCAAACCAATCACGACCCAGACACCATACATCTTCAATGTTTCTGCAGGCAAGCGCAGGATTAAGAGTAATGATAATCCGGCAGCGATGACTGGCAGGACAGGGTAGAATGGCATTTTGAAACCGTCGTGCTTAAGGTCTTGACGCTTACGCAAGAACAAGACACCAAAGCTGATAAACATGAAGGCTGTCAAAGTACCAATGTTAATCAGATTAGCCAGTGTACTTAATGGAACAAGTCCGGCCAAGAATGCTTCAACAACAACAGCTAGAATCAAGGCGTTAACTGGAAGACGGTGTGGGCCAGCGACCTTTCCTAAGCCACGAGGCAAGAGACCATCACGACCGAAAGAATAAGCCAAACGTGATGAGGCGAAGATCAAGGCCAACACAGCGGTGAACATTCCAATTAAAGCACCAATTGTAATGACAACTGAGAACTGTGTTTGCTTAACAGCCTGCAAGGCGAAAGCGGCGGGGTCATCAACACCCAAGTTCTTGTAGTTGACGATTCCAGTCAAGACAATGGAGAACAAGGTATACAAGACAGCGGAAATTGCGACCGTTCCCAAGATTCCACGAGACATCGTTTTTGTTGGGTTCTTGACTTCGGCTGCGTGAGCGGCAATCGTATCAAATCCTAAGAAGGAGAAGATGATGGAAGCTGTTGCGGCGGTTAGGCCACCAAGGCCAAAGACACCCGTTTGGAATTGCTTAGGGTAGAAATCAGCGTAGTTATGGCCCTTCACGAAGAAGAGACCACCGATAATGAAGAGGGCGATAATGGCAACCTTCAAGACAACACCGGCGTTTTCAATCTTCTTTGATTGGCTGACACCAGCAAATAGAATCGCTGCGGAAATTAAGATAATAACCACGGCCATCAAGTTGACAACGCCACCGGCACCGGGACCAGCCTGGAGCGCCTTTGGTAGAGCCCAGCCCATTTGGCCGAGCAAATTATTGAAGTAGGCAGAGAACCCAGTCGCAATCGCAGAAACGGCCAGGAAGTACTCCAAAATTAAGGACCAACCAAGGATCCAACCAATCACTTCACCATAGATGACAGATCCGTAAGAATAAGCGGATCCGGCAACTGGCATAGCTGATGAAAATTCGGCAAAGGCCATGCCGCAGATACCAGAGAAGATAGCTGCCACCAGAAAGGCGATAGAAACAGCGGGACCGGCATTGTTTGCGGCTTCATGACCGGGCAGAATAAAGATTCCAGAACCAATGACGGTTCCAACACCCAGGCCAATCAGGTCTTTTGTTGTAAGCACGCGTTCCATTTGCTGATCCTTCTCAAGGTAACCAGCAGCTGACTCGCGAGCAAAGGCACGTTTTAGTAATCGCATAACTTTTCTCACTTTATTTTAATATAACTGCCATCAATTGTACCAACTTTTAACTGGATTGTCGATTATTTTGATGATAAGGTAAGAAAACAAAGGAATGGGGGATGAGAGAGCCATGAATCGGGTAATTGTTTTAACGGGACCAGCTGGAGCGGGGAAAACCTCAATTGCAACTTACTTAAAAGAAAAATGGCAAGTGCCACAAGTCATCACGCATACTACTCGTCCAAAGCGGGCTGGTGAGGTTGACGGTGTTGATTATTATTTTGAAACGAAAGATTCCTTCTTATTAAACCACTATTTGGAGTCGGTTCATTATAGTCAGGCAAATTATGGCTCTTCTAAGGAAGGTTTAGAAAAAGCGTGGCAGAAAAGTAACCTGGCTAGTATTGTCTTAGACACCAAGGGAGCTGAAACCTATCAAGAGATTTTAGGGGACCAGGCCTGGATTTGGTATGTCACGATTAAAGATGTTGTCAAACTCGAGAACAGACTGATTGCTCGTGGGGATGCAAAAGACCGGGTGATGGCTCGATTATCTGCACCAGAGTTCCAACGTGATTTAAACTTGCCTGATAAATTACAAGGACATGCTGAAATCATTATCAATGATGATTGGCAGCAAACATGTCACCAAGTGGACCAGTTATTGGAACGGTAAAAGCTCTTGAGTAATGAATTTTAAAATCAAAATGCTGATAAATCAACGTTTTAGACCAATCACTGAAATTCGTTAAAAAAAGTGTTGACGAGTCAGCGGGTAGGCGCTATACTAGTTATTGTTCGTTACGAAGCAAACGTGCTTCTAGCGAGGCGCTGGTTATCATTGGTAACCGGCAGTTGATAAAAGTTTTTTCAGAAAGTTGTTGACATCGTTCAACATTCCTGATAAACTAATCAAGTTGCCCTAACAAAGCAGCTCAAATAACTTTCCAAATTAGTTGTTGACTTTGGTTCACA